>JAVHXR010000395.1 GCA_031119515.1 Propionicimonas sp. | reverse complement strand
GCCACCCAGAACCAGACGGCGGCCGAGGTCACCGAGGACGTCCAGACCGAGCTGTACGGCCGGCTCGCCGAACTGGCGGACGCGGCCGGCGTCCGGCTGTTCGTGATCGGCGGGTTCAGCACCCTGCGTCCCGCACCGGGAGCCCCCCGGTTCCTGGAGGGCGACCTCAATCCGGTCTTCGCCAAGGAGGCCCTCAGCGGGGGCGCGAACCTCGACCTGCTGGCCTCCGCCCCGGACAGCCTCGACTGGGTCTACGTCAGCCCCGCGGCGGCGTACGGAGCCTTCGCCCCGGGCGAGGCGACCGGCCACTACCGCAAGGGGGACGAGGTGGCGCTGTTCGACGCCGACGGCAACTCCGCGATCTCGGGGGCCGATTTCGCCCGCGCGGTCGTGGACGCGATCGAGGCGGGCACCGACCACAGGGCGCACATCTCCTTCATCGCCTGAGCCCGCCTCGCCGAGGGGCCCCGCGGCTCCGCGGTGCGTCCGCCCACCGCGGCCCGATGCACCGCGGCCAGCGTCGGCAACCGACGGCAAGCGGTTCCGGGACGGCCCCCGGTGTGGGAGCGTGGGCGCATGCCGTGGTTCCAGCACACCGCCGACCAGATCCCGCGCGCCGACATCGAGGCCCTGCTCGAGCGGACCGTCGCCGAGGCACGCGAGCGGCTGGGACTGGCCCGGCTGCGCCGTGTCCTGCTGCTGCCGCCCGACATCACCCGCGCCCATGCCGGCGTCGGGTGGATGACCGAGTACCTCTACCACCACCTGACCGCGGCCGGCGCAGAGGTGCACGTCATCCCGACCCTCGGCCAGCACGTCCCCCACACGGTCGCCGACAACGAGTGGATGTTCGGGTCGATCCCGCAGGACCGGATCCACGCCCACGACTGGAAGGGCGGCGTCACCCATGTCGGGACGGTCCCGGCCGGTTTCGTCCGGGAGGCGACCGGTGGCCTGATCGACTGGGAGATCCCCATCGACCTGAACACGATGACGGTGACCCAGCCCTGGGACCTGATCGTGAACATCGGCCACGTCGTCCCGCACGAGGTGCTCGGCTTCGCCAACCACAACAAGAACTACTTCATCGGCCTGGGCGGCAAGCGGACCCTGGGCGCCTCGCACCTGGCCTCGGCGACCTACGGCATCGAGAACAACCTCGGCAACCTGCTGACCCCGGTCCGGCGCTGTTTCAACTATGCCGAGGACGAGTTCCTCGGCGACCTGCCGGACGTCTACATCCAGGTCGTGATGAACTACGACCCCGCCGGGAAGCTGGTCCACACCGGGGTCTTCGTCGGCGACGACCTCGACACCTACCTGGCCGCCGCCAGGCTCTCCCGCGAGCAGAACATCACGGTGTTCGAGCAGCCGGTCCGCAAGATCGTCGCCGTCATGCAGGCCGACGAGTTCCGCGCCACCTGGGTGGCCAACAAGGCGGTCTACCGCACCCGGATGGCGATGGCCGACGGCGGCGAGCTGCTCGTCATCGCCCCGGGGGTGGAACGCTTCGGCGAGCAGCCAGAGGTGGACGCGCTGATCCGCCGGTACGGCTACCTGTCCAAGGACGAGGTCCTGCGGCTCTACTCCGACAACCCGGACATGCAGGACATCCCGCACGGCACCGCGCACCTCGTCCACGGGTCGTCGGAGGGACGGTTCACGATCCGCTACGCCCCGGGCAGGTTGTCCAGGCAGGAGATCGAGTCGGTGGGTTACGCGTATCTCGACCTGGACGAGGCCCTGGCCCGCTACGACCCCGACCTGCTGCGGGACGGCTGGAACACGCTGCCGGACGGCGAGGAGATCTACTTCATCTCCACCCCCTCGGCGGGCCTGTGGAGCACGCGCGAGCGCCTCTACGACCGCTGACCCCGATCAGGGGCAGTCCTTCCCGGCGAGTTGCGCTGAAACGGGCCACCTGCGAGCAGTGCTCTCGCTATCGTGTCGCGCGGCGACGATCGCGCGCCCCTCACAGCACAAGGAGTAGACATGGCGAGCACCACTCCCCCCACCACTCCCCGGGACTCCGGCAACTTCGGCTGGGCAGTCCTCGGGTTCTTCATCCCGCTGGTCGGGCTGATCCTCTGGCTGGTCTGGCGCAGCGACCGCCCGGGCGACGCCAGGCAGTCCCGCAACGGCTTCATCGCGGGCGTCGTGGTCAGCGTCGTGTTCTCTATCATCTACGCCGTCGCGATCGGCGCGTACGTCGCCTCGCTGCAGTGACCTTCCGCCGGGCGGGACGGCAGCCGGACGAGCTGCGGTCCCGCTCGGGCCCGTCCGGCCGGGCTGGGGATCGGCCGCCCCCGTTGACCCGGTGACGCCCCCGGCCCGCGGCCGGGCGGAGCGTCAGGGTGCCGGCGCGGCGATCTGGGCGGCGAGGTGGCCGGCGCCGTAGCCGTTGTCGATGTTGACCACGGCGACCCCTGGCGCGCAGGCGTTCAGCATCGCGAGCAGCGCGGCCAGGCCCTCGAACGCCGCCCCGTAGCCGACCGACGTCGGGCACGCCACCACCGGGGCCGCAACGAGGCCGGCCACGACGCTCGGCAGCGCTCCGTCCATCCCGGCGACCACGACGACGCAGCCCGCGCTGCGCAACAGCTCCAGCCGTCTGAGGACGCGGTGCAGCCCCGCCACCCCGACGTCGACCACGAGCTCGGCCGGCCGGCCGAGGACGCGGGCGGTGAGGTAGGCCTCCCGCGCCACCGGCAGGTCGGAGGTCCCCGCGCACGCCACCACGACCTGCCTCCCGGTGGGCTCCGGGAACCCGGCCGGCCACCAGGCCAGGCCGGAGTCGGGGTCGTGGGCGGCATCCGGCAGCTCCGCCAGCAGCGCCTCGACCTGGGCCTGCCCGGCCCGGGTGAACAGCGTCCTGACCCCGCTGTCGCGGACCCCGGCCGCGATCAGCCGCACCTGCCCGGGGGTCTTGGAGGCGCAGTAGACCGCCTCCGGGTAGCCCCGCCGGGCGAGCCGGTCGGTGTCGAGGTCGGCGACCGACCTCAGGTCGGCGCCCGGCTGCCAGTCCTCAGCCACGGGTCACCAGCGGGAGGGTGAAGGCACCGGACTGGATGCCGGCCAGGTCGACCGTCACGAACCGGAACCCGGCCGCCCTGAGCTGTCGCAGCAGGTCGGCCCGGACGTCCGGAGCGAACGCACGGGCCAGCTCGCCGACCGGCAGCTCGACCCGTGCCAGTTCGCCGTGGTGGCGAACCCGCACGTCGCTGAACCCCAGCCCGCGGACGGCGCTCTCGGCGACCTCCACCTGGTGCAGCTTGGCGGGGGTGACCTCCTCGAAGTGCGGGATCCGGGAGGCCAGGCAC
>JAVHXR010000031.1:5438-13467 GCA_031119515.1 Propionicimonas sp. | reverse complement strand
GTCCTACCTCTGGCTGCGCGCCGGAGAGGCCGCGCA
This sequence comes from Propionicimonas sp., assembly GCA_031119515.1. Taxonomy (GTDB): domain Bacteria; phylum Actinomycetota; class Actinomycetes; order Propionibacteriales; family Propionibacteriaceae; genus Propionicimonas. The sequence continues at coordinate 13,431 of JAVHXR010000031.1, read as the reverse complement.
CCGGCTGGCCATCAGCAACACCCCGGGACTCGGCGTCGGCACCTCCGACGGCGACACCACGGTGTGGCCGGTGCCGGGCTCCGGCCGCGCCGTGGTGGTCGCCGAGCCGGAGCGGACCGTGGTCGGCGACGGCGTCGACGTCCCGGGCGGGAACCAGCTCGACCTCGCGGAACCCGCCGACGGCCGCTGGCAGGTGAGCGTCGGGGACCAGGCGCTCAGCCCGCTCCCCGGCAGCGGGCCGGGCCAGTCCTTCGGGCTGGCGGGGGCCTCCGGCGCCGTCGGTATCGAGCTCGCCTCCCCGACGCCGTGGTGGGCTTGGGGCCAGCTCGCCGGGCTGCTGCTGCTCGCCCTCCTCGCCGCGCCCGGCATCCGCCGTCCCGGCGAGGAGCTCGGGCCGCGCCGGGTGGAGGCCGCCGTGGCCCGCCGCGACGAGGCTCCGGCGCCACGCCGGCTGGCAGGAGGGGCCCGATGAACCGCTTCGTCGTGCCGGTGGTCACCCTCACCGCGGTCGCCGCCGCGGTCGCCGCCAGCCTCACCGTCTGGCCGGTCGCGCAGCCTCCTTCCGAGCCGGCCCCGCCCGACACCAGCCGGGTCAGCGTGCTGTGCCCCTCCTTCGACAGCGCGACGGCGTCGGTCCGGGTGGCGGTCGCCGACACCGGCGAGGGAGTTCGCACGGCACCGCTGTCGACCCCGGACCAGCAGGACGAGCCCGGCCAGGTGGCGGTCCTCGCCGGCCGGTCCGAGCCGGTGCTGGTCTCGGGGCAGCGCAGCGCCACCTTCGGCGCCACCAGCGTGGCGCGCGCGGAGTCCGGACCCGACCGCGGCCTGTCCGCCGCGACCTGCGAGGGCGCTGTCACGCAGCGCTGGTTCGCCGGTGTCGAGCTCGGCGAGGACGCGCAGGCCGACCTGCTGCTGGCGAACACCGACAGCACCGACGCCTCGGTGGATGTGACCATCTACGGCCCGGACGGCCCGATCAACAGCCCTGGTTCGCGGGGCGTGGTGGTCGAGGCCCACAGCAGCCGCAGCGTCCCGCTCAGCGTGCTCGCCACCGCCACCGGACCGGTCTCGCTCCTGGTCGAGAGCTCGCAGGGACGGACCGCGGCCACGCTTCGGCAACGGCTCTGGGACGGCACGGAGCCCCGGGGGTCTGACTGGGTGCCGGCCGCAGCCGCTCCCGCGACGGACCTGGTCATCCCGGGGATCGCCGCCGGTGCCGGCGACCGGGAACTGGTTGTCACCAATCCGGGCGAGCGGACCGCAATCGTCGCCGTCGAGGTGCTGGGCGAGGCCGGGCGGAGTGCCCTGGCGGGAGTCGAGAACCTCGAGGTGCCGGCAGGTGCCACCCGCGGCTTCGACCTCGGGGCGGGGCTGGCCGGGCAGGTCGCCGGTCTCCACCTCACCTCCGCACAGGAGGTGCTGGCCGCCGTCCGGCAGTCCTCGACGACGTCGGCGGCGGGACGGGATCCGGCCTGGGCGGCCGCGCTCGACCCGGTGGGGCCGGACGGTCTCTGGCCGGTCCCGGCGTCGACCTCGGCCACGTCCGTGCTGCTGCTGAGCAACCCCGGTCAGCAGGACGTCGTCGCGACCGTCACCCTCGGCAACCAGCTCGGCGGCCCGGGGGAGACCTCGCAGGAGACCGTGCCTGCCGGCAGCACGCTGCAGGTGCCGATCCCGAAGGCCGAGGTCGCGGTGGTCAGGGTCCAGGCGGCTGCGGCGGTCCACGGCGCCATCGTGGTCACCGGGCGGCTGGGGCAGGTTCGCGGGCTGGCGGTGCTCCCGCTGGTCGCGGCGACCAGCGCCGCCACGCAGGTGCCGCCGGTGCGCTTCGACCCGCACGCCGGGAGCTGACGACCAGGGCCGGGTCAGTCCCAGTCGTCGTCCGCGGTCGGCGGGTCGATCTCTGCGGTGTCGATCCCGGTCAGCGCCGACAGCTGCTCCACGATGGTGCGGTGCACCAGGGTGGCGAGTTCGCGGCGGGTCGCGGCCCGGTGCTCGATCGGGCGCCGGTACAGCACCACCTGGCCGCGTTGGTCCGGACGGGCCGAGATCGCCGCCGCCAGCGGGACGGCGTCGTACCAGGTCGCGGCGAGCATCGGGACATCCTCGAAGCCGATGTCCACTCCTGCCAGCGCTCGCGGGCAGGAGCGCGAGATCCGGGCGACCGACGCCTGCACGCAGGTCGTGAACAGCTCCGCGCCGCGGCTGCCGTGCCGCACCGGCATCGGCGCCCCGGTGACCGGATTCGGTGCCGCCAGCGCGCCGCGCAGGCCTCGGCCGTGGCGATCTCTGTGCTTCACGTCCCCACGATATCCGGCGCGACACCATCTCCGGCCTGCCCGTGGCCGGCGGCCGGCACGGGTAGCGTGACCCCGTGACCAATCGACGCTGCTCGCGCTCGACGTGCTCACAGCCGGCGGTGGCGACGCTGACCTACGTGTACGCCGACTCCACCGCCGTCCTGGGCCCGTTGGCGCTGCGCGCCGAGCCCGGCTGCTACGACCTGTGTCGCGACCACTCCGACACCCTCAGCGCCCCGCGCGGCTGGGAGATCATCCGGCTGCCGGACGACCCGTCCGCGCCACGGGCGCTGGCCGACGACCTGATGGCGCTCGCCGAGGCGGTGCGCCGGGTCGGACGGGGGGCGGCCGAGCCCGAGCCCCCGCTGCAGACGACCCGCCGCAAGCGCCACCTCGCCGTCGTCGCCGACCCCGAATAGCCCTGTCGCGCGGGCCGCGCCGGCTGGCCCGCGATCCGAGGCCCTAGGCTGGTGGCGTGATCCAGCCGCAGGTGTTCAAGGCCAATGACATCCGCGGGCTCGTCAGGGGCGACCGGCCGGAATGGGACGCCGACGGCGCCCGCGCGCTCGGGGCGGCCTTCGCCCGCGCGTTCGAACTCGGCGCCGGCGAGTTCGTGCTCGGCCGCGACATGCGCGAGTGCGGGCTGGAGCTCAGCCGGGCGTTCGCCGACGGCGCCGCCGGTCAGGGAGCCGGCGTGGTCGACATCGGCCTGGCCAGCACCGACGAGGTCTGGTACGCCTCGGGGGTGACCGGCCTGCCCGCCGTCCAGTTCACCGCCTCCCACAACCCGGCCGAGTACAACGGGGTGAAGTTCAGCCTGCCGTACGCCGCGCCGATCACACCGGCGCTGATGGCCAGGATCAAGGAGCTGTCGGCCGTCGAGGCCCCCCCGGCGGCGGTGCCGGGGAGCCGCCGCGAACTGGACGTCCTGGCGGGGTACGCGGCCCACCTGCACTCCCTGGTCGATCTCACCGGGCTGCGCCCGCTGCGTGTGGTGGTGGACGCCGGGAACGGCATGGCGGGGCACACCACCCCCGCCGTCCTCGGCGGGCTGGGGCTGGAGGTGGTCGGGCTCCACCTCGACCTGGACGGCAGCTTCCCGAACCATCCGCCCAACCCGCTGGAGCCGGAGAACCTCGTCGACGCCCGGAACGCGGTCCGCGAGCACGGCGCCGACCTCGGGCTGGTGTTCGACGGGGACGCCGACCGCTGCTTCATCATCGACGAGCAGGGCGAGGTGATCAGCCCGTCGGTGATCACCGCGCTGATCGCCCGCGCCGAACTCGCCAGGCAGCCGGGGGCCGCCATCGTGGTGAACTCTGTCACCTCGGCCGCCGTCGGCGACGTGGTGGCGGCGTCGGGCGGCAGGCTCGTGGTCGGCAGGGTGGGCCACACCTACCTCAAGGCCCTGATGGCCGAGCACGACGCGGTCTTCGGCGGCGAGCACTCCGGCCACTACTTCTTCCGTGACTTCTGGGGCGCGGACACCGGCATGCTGGCCGCGCTGCACGTCATCGCGCTGGTCGGGCGGAGCCCGCTGCCCGCCTCCAGACTGGCCGACTCCGTGCCGAGGTATGCCGCTTCGGGCGAGCTGAACACGGCCGTCCCCGACCCGGCCGGCTCGATGGCCGAGGTCGCGGCCGCCTTCGCCGGCGACGGCGCCGTCGACCACAGCGACGGCGTCGCGGTGCGCGGCGACGGCTGGCAGGTGAGCGTGCGGGCCTCGAACACCGAGCCGCTGCTGCGGCTGAACGTGGAGGCCCGCGACCCGTCGACCATGGCCAGGCTGCGCGACCGCGCCCTGGCGATCATCCGGAAGGAAACCCCATGACACAGCTCCCCGCCGAGGTCCTCGAGATCCTCGTCTGCCCGTCCTGCCACACCAAGCTGGCCTGGGACTACGAGGCGTCCGAGCTGACCTGCACCCTTGCCGAGTGCGGGCTCGCCTACCCGGTGCGCGACGGCATCCCCGTCCTGCTGGTGGACGAGGCCCGTCGCCCCGGCGCCCGGTAGGCGCGGGCCGTGGACGACTTCGTCGACTCCCGGCTCGACGACGCCGACGCGCTGGCCGCGGCCGACCCGGTGCTGCGGCCGATCGCCGAGGCCGGCGCGCGGGTGCGGCGGGAGGCTGCTCTGGCGGCGTCCGCCGTCGCGGCACTCGACGACTCCGATCGTCCGCGGGCGGTGATCGCCTTCGGGCCCGAGGCGCGCCTGCTGCGCGCGGTCCTCGAGCCGACCTGTCCGGTGCCGTTCATGGCCTGGCCGCGACTCGGGTTGCCGGGCTGGGTCGGTCCGCTTGACGTCGTGGTCGTGATGGGGTGGGGGAGCCTCGAGTCCTGCGCGGCGGCGTACGAGGCGGTGCGGCGCGGCTCCCGGCTGGTGGTGGCGTGCCCGCCTGACTCGCCGCTGGCCCGGCAGTCGGCCTCGCCGGCGACGACGCTGCTCCCGACGAGTTCCGGCGACGCGGTGGCGGCCGCGATCGTCACGCTCTCGGCCCTCCACCGGCTCGGGCTCGGCCCGGGCGTCCACCCCGACCAGGTGGCCGACGTGATGGACGACGTCGCCACCCGGTCGTCCTACGCCCTCGACGTCACCCAGAACCCCGCCAAGACCGCAGCGCTCAAGCTCGCCGAGGCCCAGCCGCTGGTCTGGGGAGGTTCGATCCTGGCGGCCCGCGCGAGCCGCCGGATCGCGGAGGCGCTCCGCTCGGCCTCGGGGCGGGTGGTGCTGTCGGCGGACGCCAGCGCACTGCTGCCGCTGGTCGACGCGGTGGCGCCGCGGGACGTCTTCGCGGACCCGTTCGAGGACGCGCCGCCCGGGCTGCGCCCGGCCCTGGTGATGGTCGACGACGGCATGGACGACGAGGCCGCGAGCGAGGAGCGGGCCCGGCTGGAGGACTTCGCCGCCGCCCGCGACGTCACGGTGTGCAAGGTGGGTCACGCCCAGGGCAGTGCGGTGGAGCGCTACGTGGCGGTGCTGCAGCAGGGACTGTTCGCGTCGGCGTACCTTCAGATCGGGCTCGGGCGTCCCGGGCGGACCGGCGACGGTCTGGCACAATCTGGTGCGTGAGCACTGAGGGTGGCACCCGTGCCGTGGTCGCCGCGATGGCGGCGAACGGGTTCATTGCGTTGATGAAGTTCGGGGCCTGGGCGCTCACCGGCGCCTCCTCGATGCTGGCCGAGGCCGTCCACTCCGTGGTCGACACCGGCAACCAGGCGCTGCTGCTGGTGGGTGGCCGCCGGGCCAAGCGGGCCGCCACCGAGGAGCACCCGTTCGGCTACGGGCGGGAGCGGTACGTCTTCGCCTTCCTGGTCGCGATCATCCTGTTCAGCATGGGTGGCCTGTTCGCGATCTACGAGGCCTTCCACAAGTACGAGGAGATCGTCGCCGGCCATCCCAACGAGTTGCTCGAGGGGCCGTGGTGGTGGGTGCCGATCCTGGTCCTGCTGCTCTCGATCGTCGCCGAGAGCTTCTCGCTGCGGACCGCCGTCCGCGAGTCCAACCACGTCCGTGGCAGGCAGAGCTGGCGCCGGTTCGTCCAGACCGCGAGGTCGCCGGAATTGCCGGTCGTGCTGCTCGAGGACGTCGCCGCGCTGCTCGGCCTGTTCTTCGCCCTGGTCGGCGTCGGGATGACGCTGGTCACCCACAACGGACTGTGGGACGTCGCGGGCACCGCGCTGATCGGGATGCTGCTGATCTCGGTCGCGATCATCATGGCGATCGAGACCAAGAGCCTGCTGCTCGGCGAGGCCGCCACCCCAGAGGCGGTCGGCCGGATCCGGCAGGCGCTGACCGACGCCGACGGCGTGCGGCGGGTCATCCACCTCAAGACCCTCCACCTCGGTCCGGAGGAGGTGCTGGTTGCGGCGAAGATCGCGGTCGAGCCGACCGACTCCGCCGCCCGGGTCGCGGAGGTGATCAACACCGCCGAGGTGGCGATCCGGGTCGCCGAGCCCCAGGTCACCGCGCTCTACCTCGAGCCGGACATCGACACCAGCACCGTCGACAGCGCCCCGGACGCGCCGCCGGCGACTCCCGCCCTCTCCTGACCCCGTCGCATCGAGGGCCAGCCTTCAACGTCGACAGCCAGCCTTCGTCGTCGACAGCCAGCCTTCGTCGTCGAGGGCCAGCGCCTGGGGTGTGGCGCTCGACGACGGGGGCAGGCTCTCGGCGGGTGGCGGCTAAGCTGTCGCCTCGTGGACTATCGCGTCGCTGACCTGAACCTCGCCGATTTCGGCCGCAAGGAGATCACCCTCGCCGAGCACGAGATGCCCGGCCTGATGGCGATGCGCCGCCGGTTCGGGGACTCCAGGCCCCTCAGTGGCGCACGGATCGCCGGCTCGCTGCACATGACCGTGCAGACCGCCGTGCTGATCGAGACCCTGGTGGCGCTCGGCGCGGACGTCCGCTGGGCATCCTGCAACATCTTCTCGACCCAGGACCACGCCGCCGCGGCGATCGTGGTGGGCGACGGGACCGTCGAGGCGCCGGCGGGGGTGCCGGTCTTCGCCTGGAAGGGCGAGTCCCTCGAGGAGTACTGGCGGTGCACCGAGCAGCTGTTCGACTTCGACGGCCAGCCGCCGAACATGATCCTCGACGACGGCGGCGACGCCACGCTGCTGGTCCACAAGGGCGTCGAGTTCAACAAGGCGGGGGCGGTCCCCGAGCCGGCGCCCGGTGACTCCGCCGAGTACCAGGTCGTGCTCGCCACCCTGCGCGCCTCTTCCACCGACTGGGTGAGGGTCGCCAACAGCGTCTACGGCGTGACCGAGGAGACCACGACCGGCGTCCACCGGCTGTACGAGATGGAGGCGAACCACTCGCTGCTGTTCCCGGCGATCAACGTCAACGACTCGGTCACCAAGAGCAAGTTCGACAACAAGTACGGAATCCGGCACTCGGTGCTGGACGGGCTCAATCGAGGCACGGACGTCCTGATCGGCGGCAAGGTCGCGCTGGTCGTGGGCTATGGCGACGTCGGCAAGGGTGCGGCCGCGGCGCTGTCCGGGCAGGGTGCGCGCGTCATGGTCGCCGAGGTCGACCCGATCTGCGCGCTGCAGGCCGCGATGGACGGCTACCAGGTCACCACCGTCGACGACGCGGTCGGCGTTGCCGACATCTTCATCACCGCGACCGGCTGCGTGAACGTGATCACCGCCGAGCAGATGTCGCGGATGAAGCACCAGGCGATCGTCGGGAACATCGGCCACTTCGACAACGAGATCGACATGGCGGGGCTCGAGCAGCTCCCGGGGGTGAAGCGGACGAACATCAAGCCCCAGGTCGACACCTGGACGATGCCGGACGGTCGCTCCGTCCTGGTCCTCAGCGAGGGCCGGCTGATGAACCTCGGGAACGCCACCGGGCATCCCAGCTTCGTGATGAGCAACTCCTTCACCAACCAGGTGCTCGCCCAGATCGAGCTCTACACCAAGCCCGAGCAGTACCCGATCGGGGTCTACACGCTGCCCAAGCACCTCGACGAGGAAGTGGCCCGGCTGCACCTCGACTCCCTCGGGGTGAAGCTGACCAGGCTCACCGAGGAGCAGGCCGCCTACCTCGGGGTGCCGGCCGAGGGCCCGTTCAAGCCGGACACCTACCGCTACTGATCTCCCGGTTCACGGGGACGGTTCCGAGACCGGTTCACGGGGACGGTTCCGAGACCGGTTCACGGGGACGGTTCCGAGACCGGT
>JAVHXR010000031.1:4663-5338 GCA_031119515.1 Propionicimonas sp. | reverse complement strand
TCACGGGGACGGTTCAGCCGCGGGGGACCTCGTAGCGCTTGAGCACGGCCTTGCCGTCGCCGAGCGTCCGCCAGCCACCCCGGTAGGTCAGGACGGACAACGCGCAGGTCGGGAACCGCTCGGCCACCTGACCGGTGAGCACCGAGGACTTGGCCAGGCCGAGCACGAGATCGCTGAGGGTGGGCTGGTGACCGATCAGCAGCACCGTCGGCGTGGCCTCGGGCAGGTCGCGCAGCTCGCTGACCAGCTCGTCGGCCCAGGCGTGGTAGATCGCCTCGCTGTAGCGGACGTCATCGCAGGACGCGCCGCCGGCCACGGCGTGCTCCCAGGTCTGCCTCGCCCGGGTGGCCGACGAACAGAGGACGAGGTCGAGGTCGTAGCCGGCCAGGATGGCGCCGGCGGCTTCGGCGTCCTGTTCGCCCCGCTCGGCGAGCGGCCGGCGGATGTCGAGGTCAGGGGTCTTCCAGGAGGACTTGGCGTGCCGCAGCACGATCAGCGTCTTGGTCGCCATGGGGCCTCATCGTAGTGAGGCGGGCGGCCGCGGCCGCGGAGATCCGGCGATTGACGTCACCGCGACGCCGGTGGTGGCAGCGCATCTGGTGGTGAAGCAGCCACCTGTGCGGGGCGGCCCGGGCTGCCTAGGCTGGTCGCGAGGCGATCGAGGGGCGAGTGATG
>JAVHXR010000031.1:0-4653 GCA_031119515.1 Propionicimonas sp. | reverse complement strand
CAGCGGGCCTGGTTGGGAGTGGTGCTCGGCACCGCGTCCCTGGCTGGCTGTGCGGGCGCCCCGCCCCCTGAGCCGACGCTGCCGGCCACGCCGGGTCGCGCGACCCTTGGCATCGCCTACACCGGCTCGTTCGCCGACCACCAGCTGAGCCGGTTCACCCACGAGCTGGCGACGACCGGCGTCGTGGACGTCGTTGTCGACGACCGGTACGACACCGACACCTACGGCGTCGAGCAGGAGATCGTCGCGGCCGTCGTCTCGGGCGACCTCGATCTCGGGCTGGTCGGGGCGAGAGCCTTCGCCGACCTTGGCGTGCACGACTTCGACCCGCTGGTCGCGCCGATGCTGATCGACAGCCTCGCCACCGAACGGGCGGTGCTCGCCAGCGACCTGCCGGACCGGATGCTCGACGGACTGGAACCGCTGGGCGTCACGGGGCTGGCCGTGGTCGGGGGGCCGCTGCGGCGTCCGATCGCCGGCGGCGAGGCGTTGCTCGAACCCGCGGACTTCGAGGGCATCGTCTTCCACAGCTGGCGCGGCCAGGTGAGTCGCGAGGCCGTGACCGCGCTGGGGGCGACGAGCGTCGACCTCGCCCCGCCGGAGCGGAACGCCGGTCTCGAGGACGGCTCGATACGCGGCTACGAGAACACCCTGGACTACTTCACCCACGCCCTGGAGCGGCGGGCGAACACGATGACCGCGAACCTGAACCTGTGGCCTTCCGTCGGGGTCCTGATCGCCAATCCGGCCTCGTTGGCCGGGCTGGAACCCGTCCAGCGGGAGGCCCTGGTGGACGCGGCGGAGCAGACGGCCGTCCTCGCGCTGGACACCCTGCTGCCCGAGGACGACCTCGCCGAGGAGGCCTGTCGCGGTGGCGGGCGGCTGGTCCTCGCCTCGGTGGCGGCGCTGGCGGACTTCGAGCGTGCGTTCGGGCCGGTGCGGGCGGCGCTGGCGGCGCAACCCGGAATCGGCGAGGCGATCGCGGAGATCGAGCGGCTGAAGGACGGCCGCGCCGCCGACGCGGTGCCGGTCCCGCCGGACTGCCGAACCGGCTGAGCCCGCCCGGTCAGCCGCGAGGGGCTGCCCCGGACGAGCACGTTGCCGAGTACGCCGCCAACCCGTCGCATCCCGGCGGCGACCAGGCGCACCCCGGCGGCGCGACCCGGCGCCCGAGACCCTGTCGCGGGCGCTGCCCGTCCCCGCGGGGCAGGGACGCTAGGCTCGGGTCCCAGGCGGAGAGGATGGGTATGAGGCAGCGGGATTTCAACCTGGACACCACCACCCGCGAGGCGCTGCTGCGGATCCGCGCCCGCGGCCGGCTGATCCTGGTCCACCCGATGGCCAACCGTGGCACCGCCTTCACCTTCGAGGAGCGCGAGCAGCTCGGGCTGGCCGGCCTGTTGCCGAACCGCATCACCACCATCGAGGAGCAGTTGCGGCGGGTGTACGCGCAGTACAGCCGCTCGCCGTCCCCGCTGGCGAAGTTCATCCAGCTGTCCCAACTCCGCGACCGCAACGAGGTGCTGTTCTACCGGCTGCTCAGCGAGAACCTCGAGGAGATGATGCCGATCGTCTACACCCCGACGATCGGAGAGGCGATCGAGCGGTTCAGCCACGAGTACCACGGCGCCCGCGCGGTCTTCCTCTCCATCGACCACCCCGAGCTCGTCGAGCAGTCGCTGCGCAACTTCGAACTGGACGCCGACGACGTCGACCTGGTCGTCGCGACCGACTCCGAGGGGATCCTCGGGATCGGCGACCAGGGGATCGGCGGGGTCCAGATCGCGGTCGGCAAGCTGGCGCTCTACACCGCGGCCGCCGGCATCCATCCGCGCCGGGCGATCCCTGTCGTGCTGGACGTCGGCACCGACAACCTCGGCCTGCTGCACAGCGACGTGTACCTCGGCGAGCGGCATGCCCGGGTGCGAGGCGAGCGGTACGAGGAGTTCATCGACGCCTTCGTCAAAGCCGTGACCAGGCTGTTCCCGAACGCGATGCTGCACTGGGAGGACTTCGGTCCGGGCAATGCCCACAAGCTGCTCAACCGCTACAAGGACGAGATCTGCACTTTCAACGACGACATCCAGGGCACTGCGGCCGTCGTGCTCGCCGCGGTGCTGGCCGCCGTCCGGCTGACCGGCCTGCCGCTGCCCGAGCACCGCGTCCTGGTGTACGGGGCAGGTACCGCGGGGGTGGGGATCGCCGACATCATCCGGGACGCGATGTCGCGGGCGGGGCTGTCGGACGGTACCGGGCACGACCGGTTCTACGCCTTCAACAGCCGCGGTCTGATCGTCGAGGACTCCGCCGGGATCCGGGACTTCCAGCGGCCCTACGCCCGCAGCCGTGCCGACGTCGCTGGCTGGGAGGTCGCCGACCCGAACCGGATCACGCTGGCAGAGGCCGTGCGGGCAGTGCAGCCGACCATCCTGATCGGTACCTCGGCCCAGTACGGCGCGTTCACCGAGGATGTGGTGCGCGCGATGGCCGAGAGCTGCGAACGTCCGATCATCCTGCCGTTGTCGAACCCGACAAGCCGGATCGAGGCCCATCCCTCGGACCTGCTGGAATGGACGGACGGACGCGCGCTGATCGCCACCGGCAGCCCGTTCGGCACCATCAAGCACGGCGAGGTCTACCACACGATCGCGCAGGCCAACAACGCCCTGATCTTCCCCGGCCTCGGGCTGGGGGTGTCCACCGTCCGGTCGAGCCGGGTGAGCGACGAGATGATCTACCAGGCCGCCGACGCCCTCGCCGGGCTGGTCAACCAGTACCGTCCAGGCGCCTCGCTGCTGCCCTCGATGAGCGACCTGCGGCTGGTCTCGGCGACCGTCGCGATGGCTGTCGCCAGGACCGCTGTCGAGCAGGGCTTCGCGCGTCGGCCGTTCACCGATCCGGTGAACGACATCTACCAGCGGATGTGGAAGCCGGAGTATCCGGCCCTGGAGATCGTGGAGCCGGACCAGTCCTTCCTCTGACTGCCTACTGGCCCAGCGCCGCGCGGTGGAGTTGCCGCAGGACGCCGAACGTCCCGAGCGCGGCGAACGCGACGAAAATGAGCGCGTCGGTGGCGAACACCGACCAGACCGGCGGGTACAGCAGGTTGTCGAAGACCACCGGCAGGATCTCGCCTGCTGAGGCGCCGGGGTAGTCGGTGGCGATCTCGCCGTAGAGCGTCCAGCCGAGCATCGTGAACAGGGACAGGACGACCCCGAGGATGATCACCACCACCAGCGGGATCGCCCCGGCGCGCGGCGGCGCGCCCGCACCCTTGGCGTAGAGCCAGCCCGCCGCGAACGCCATCAACGCACTGGTGATGGACGCCAGGAAGCCCGCCTGGTAGATCGCTGTCGACGCCACCACTCCCAGAGCGATTCCCACCAGGCTGAACGCGAGCCCGCGTCCTACGTTCTCGGTCGCGGCGGGCACGACGGGTGCCTCCGACGCCTGGGACGAGTCGCCGCCGGCATGGGCGGGGGAATCGGGATACCCGCCGACGGGCACCCCTGGCGTCGCCGGCTGGGGCCCGCTCTGGTACGAAGGCTCCGGCGCGTAGCGGTGGCCGCTGGGCGGCTGGGCGTCCTCCATGGGATCCCAGCCCCAGCGATCCGGTGGGCGCTGGCCGGGCGGCAGGAACTGCGGGGAGTCAGGGGACGGAGTGGTCTGGTCGGACATGGTGCTCCTGTGCGCGAGACGCTTCGAGCGCATCGTAGGGGAGCGGGTGGGCCCGCCGGGCCGAAAGCGTGCAGCCGGTCGTCGCGGGGGTCGGGGTCAGTCCTTGTCGCCAGGGGTCAGCGACTCCCAGATCTCCTTGCACTCCGGGCAGACCGGGAACCGGTCGGGGTTCCGGGAGGGGACCCACACCTTCCCGCAGAGCGCGATCACCGGCGTCCCCATCACCATCGCCTCGGTCAGCTTGGCCTTGTCGACGTAGTGGGAGAACCGCTCGTGGTCGCCCTCGTCCAGCCGGAACTCGTTGCGCTCCTCGATCGTCGTGCGTTCCTCGACGATGGTGGTGGTCGACGGCTGCTCGGTCATGGATTTCCCTTCCGGGTGGGGCGTCGGGCGCGGTGGCGCCGTTGGGATGCCATGCTCATCCTAATGACCGGTGAGGACGGCACCACGACGACCCAGCCGCCGGCGGCGGCCAACCGCGCGCTGACGGCCGGGCTGCTGCTGTGCGTGGCGGCGGTCGCGTTCGAGTACATGGCGGTGCTGGCGGCGATGCCCGCGGCGGTGGCCGATCTCGGCCAGCCCGAGCTGTACGCCTGGGCTTTCACCGCCTTCGTGATCGCCCAGACGTTCGCGATCGTGGCGGCCGGCCAGGCCTCTGACCGGCTGGGGCCGGTGCGTCCGATGATTGCCGGCACGGTGGTGTTCGCCGTCGGGCTGGTGCTGGCCGCGCTCGCCCCCGCGATGGGTTGGCTGGTGCTGGCACGGTTCGTCCAGGGGCTCGGGGCCGGCGCGATGAACGTCTCGGTGATGATCCTGGTCGGGCAGGCGTACGCGCCGAAGGACCAGCCGCGGATCATGACGGGTTTCTCGGTGGCCTGGATGGTCCCCACCCTCGTCGGTCCCGTTCTGGCGGCCTGGCTGGCCGAGAACTGGACCTGGCACTGGGTGTTCTGGTCGGTGCTGCCGCTGCTGGCG
>JAVHXR010000394.1 GCA_031119515.1 Propionicimonas sp. | reverse complement strand
GGACCTCGCCGACCTGCACGACCAGCTCCCCCCACTCCCACAACTCGACGACGCCAGCGAGTTGGTGGTGAAGGCGGCCGAGCGGACCGGGGCCTCGATCGACACGATCGAGTACGGCGAGATCAAGCCGTTCGCGGCCCGCGACACCAAGACCGTGTTCGAGGACCTGCCCGAGTCGGCCACCAACCTCGGCGGGTCGCAGCCGGCCGCCGAACCAGCGGCCGAGGCGGACCCGGATGACGCCGCGGACCCCGCCAGCGAGCCGACCGCGGGGTCGACCGGCGAATCCGCAGCTGGAGCCGACCAGCTGCAGTTCCCGATCACGATCAGCGTCATCGCACCGGACCAGGCCGCCGTGTTCAGGTTCCTCGACGAGCTCAGGGCAGGGCCGAGGCTGCTCCAGATCACCACCGTCAACTCAAGCACCGAGGAGGGGCAGCCTGAGATCGAACTGAAGATCGAGGCTCTCGTCTTCACCAGCCTCGTCAACTAGGAGATCTCGTGCCCTACACCCCCAGTTCTCTGGACCTGATCCTCAACGCGGCCGCGGAAGCACGGGCGTCCGACGTGCACCTGACCGAGGGCGCACCCGCACTCATGCGGGTCGACGGCGACCTCGTCGGTGTCCCGGGCCACCCCCAGGTGCTGTCCCAGGCCTGGCTGGAGGCCGCCGCGCGCAGCGTGATGAGCCCCGCCCAGCAGTCGCTCTTCGAAGCCGAGAACGAGGTCGACCTCGCCTACGCCGTTCCGGAAACCGGCCGCTTCCGGGTCAACATCTTCCGCCAGCTCGGCAAGCTCGCCGGCGCCTTCCGGTTGATCCCGACCGTGGTCAAGACCCTCGACGACCTCGGCCTGCCGCAGGTCGTGCGCGACCTCGCGCTGAAGCCTCGCGGGCTCGTTCTCGTGACCGGCCCGACCGGTTCCGGCAAGTCGACCACCCTGGCCGCGATGGTCGACATCGTCAACCGCACCCTGCCGGTCCACATCATCACCATCGAGGACCCGATCGAGTACCTGCACACCTCGAGGCGCGCACTCATCCACCAGCGCGAGATCGGGGCGGACACCGCGTCCTTCTCCGAGGCGCTGCGAAGGATCCTGCGGCAGGATCCCGACGTGATCCTGGTCGGGGAGCTCCGCGACCAGGAGTCGATCGCGGTGGCCCTCACCGCCGCCGAGACCGGACACCTCGTCCTCGGCACACTGCACACCCAGGGCGCGGCCAAGTCGATCGACCGCATCATCGACACGTTCCCCGCCCGCCAGCAGGACCAGATCCGCTCCCAGCTGGGAGACACCCTCCAGGGCGTGGTCAGCCAGACTCTGTTGCCACTCGCCCAACGTGCCGGGCGTGCACCGGCAACCGAGATCCTCGTCCACACCCCGGCTGTCGGCAACCTGATCCGCGAGGGGCAGGTCGAACAGCTGTACTCGGTGATGCAAGCGGGGGTCGCGCTGGGCATGCACACCCTGGACATGAGCCTGCGCGAGCTGGTCGCCTCCGGCAAGGTCGCCAAGCACATCGCGCAGCAGTACGCCGTCGACCCGCACACGCTGGATGGCGTCCGGGTCGAGATCGACGATCTCGACGCGCAGGAGTGGGGCAGCTACCCCGCCCCGCGTGGCGGAGGAGTGCTGGCCTGATGGCCCTCCTTGCTGAATACGCGTACCGGGCCGTCGACGGCAAGAGCGGCGGGGTGGTCAAGGGCACCCTCGAGGCATCCGGCCAGCCCGCGGTGGTCGCCAAGCTCCGCGCGCAGGGATTGCTCCCCCTCGAGGTCGCTCCGGTGTCGAAGACCGGGCTGAACCAGGAGATCAAGCTCATCAAGGACAGCGACCGGCGAGTGAAGCTCAAGCCGCTTGCCCTGTTCTCTCGGCAGCTCGCCAGCCTGATCAACGCCGGCCTCCCGCTGATGCGTGCGATCGCCGTCCTGATCGAGCAGACCGAGGACGCGGGCCTGCGGGCCGCGATGACGTCGGTGCAGGCCGACGTCGAGTCCGGCCTGTCGTTCTCGGCCGCCCTGGGGAAGTACCCGAATGCCTTCCCACCGCTGATGGTGAGCCTCGTGAAGGTCGGCGAGACCGGCGGTTTCCTCGGCGAGTCGCTCAACCTGATCGCAAAGACCTATCAGGGCGACGCGGAACTGCGCGACAAGCTCCGCGCGGCATCGACCTACCCCCTCGTGGTGTTGGTGATCGCCGTCGTCGCGGTGCTCGGCATGGTCACCTTCATCGTGCCGGTGTTCGAGGGTATGTTCGCCTCTCTCGGTGGAGAGCTCCCGCTGCCGACGCAGATCCTCGTCAACATCTCCCACAACATGATCTGGATCCTGCCGCTGATGGTCGTGCTCGGGGTGGGCGGCTGGTTCTGGTGGGTGAACAACCGCAACACCGTCGCGGTGCGCCGAGTGATCGATCCGGCCAAGCTCAAGATGCCACTGTTCGGCCCGTTGATGGTCAAGCTTGCGGTCGCGCGCTTCACCCGCAACCTCTCGATGATGCTGGCAGCGGGAGTCCCGCTGCTGCAGGCGCTCTCCAACGTCGGTCAGGCAGCCAACAACTGGGCGGTCGAGCAGGCCGTGCGCGACGTCCAGAAGTCGATCAGCGACGGCAAGTCTTTCGCGACACCGCTCGCCAAGGCCGGGATCTTCCCGCCGATGGTCGCCCAGATGGTGTCCGTGGGTGAGGAGTCCGGCACCCTGCCCGACATGCTGGAAACGGTCGCCAACCTCTACGAGCAGGAGGCGAAGACGGCGACCGAGCAGTTCGCCAGCACGATCGAGCCGATCATGATCGTGATGATCGGCGTCCTCATCGGGGGCATGGTGCTCGCCCTCTACATGCCCATGTTCAGCATCTACGGCGAACTCAACCAGGGATAGGCGTCCGACATGACCCAGCAACCAGCACTGCCGCGGGTTGGCGATACCGGCAGCTACCCATGGTCCGGCCTGCGACGGGTTCCGCTCCCTGCGAGCGGGGGCCGGGGCGGACGTGTCTCGCTGCCGGCCAGCACCAGCCGGGCGGGGTTCTTCTGGCGCGGCGCTCCGCGTCCGGTCGTCCGGCTGCTCGGCCTCGCCCTGGTGGCAGGCAGCGCGCTCGCTCCCGTCACCGCAGCCGCGGCACCGCCGCAACCTGCGACGGTCACGGCCACCCCCGCGAGCGGCTCCATCGCGTTCGCGTGGGATCCGGTTCCCGGCGCCAGCGCCTACAAGCTCGAGGTGTCACGCTCAGGCGACTTCACCGGCACCCCCGCCGACACTGCGGCGAGCCCCACGACCTACGCAACCAGTTGGATCGCCCCCACCACCCTCGACATCGCCACTTCTGG
>JAVHXR010000393.1 GCA_031119515.1 Propionicimonas sp. | reverse complement strand
GCCCCACCACGTCGCCGGCGTCGAGGTCGACCTCGGCACCCTCGCCGCGGTGCGGCGACGGTACGGCTGCACCACCCACGACGTCCTGCTGGCCGCCGCAACGGCCGGCGTCCGCGGCTGGCTGGCCGACCAGGTCGGCGTGCTCGAGGACGTGGTGGCGCTCGTCCCGCTGGCGGTCACCGAGCCCGACCTGCTCGGCTCGGCGATCGGCGCCCGGGTCGCCCCGCAGTGGATCGCGCTGCCGGTCACCGAGCCGTCGCCGGTGGCGCGCCTGGAGGCGATCGCCACGCTGACCCGGGTCCGCCAGGACAGCGGCGTCTCGGTCCGGGCCACCGAGTTGCGCGACCTCGCCGGCTTCGCGCCGCCCACCCTGCACGCCCTGGCCGCAGGGACGGTGGCGGCCGGGCGTCCGCACCGGGTGCTGGTCAGCAACGTGCCGGGGCCGGGGCAGCGTCGGTATCTCGGCGAGGCCGCCGTGAGCGGGGTCTACAGCCTGGTCGGCACGACCGACGACGAGCAGTGCACGGTCTCGCTGACCAGCTACCGCGGTCGGGTGACGATCGGCGTCGCGGCGGTCGGCGAGGTGCGGCACTTCGCTCGCGACGTCAGCAACGAGCTCGGCGCGCTGCGGGCAGGGGCCTGAGATGGCGCTGGTCTTCCTGCCGTTGTCCGGCGCCGAGCTGCGGGACTGGGCGACCGGGGGCTCGCTGGCGGGGCAGCGCCGCGGCTACGCCGTCACGCCGGCGATGGCGGAGGCCTTCGGCGTCGACGACCCCGAGGACGCCGAGTACGCCGCCTTGTGCATCGCCTCGATAGCGGGACTGCTCGCCCACGGCGAACGGATCGTCGCGGTTGCCGAGGCGGCCTTCACCGCGACCCCCGACGACTTCGGCGAGGTCTCGGTGTCCACGCCGGCCTGGGCGGCGGTCGACTCCCTGTTCGGCGAGGACACCGATGCCGCCCCGGCGCGCGCGACCGGCGCCGCGATGGCCGGGCTGCCGCTGGCCCGCGCCTGGGACGAACCGCAGGTCCAGGCACTGCTCGCCGACACCGACCTGCTCTGGTACGGCCCGGCCGAGTGGGCGCTGCTGGCGCCCTGACGGCGGCCGCGGCACCGGGCGACCCGTGACCGGCGTTGCCTGCGGGGCTTACGATGCAGGAGTTGCATCCCCGCGACCGAGGAGGGTGACATGCCCCGCTCCATCTGGAAAGGCGCGGTCTCGTTCGGGCTGGTGACCATCCCCGTGCGGGTGTACGGCGCCACCGAGACCAAGGACATCAGCTTCCGCCAGATCCACCCGGCCGACGGCGGCCGGATCCGCTACAAGCGGGTGTGCGAGGTGTGCGGCGAGGAGATCCCCTACGCCGAGATCGCCAAGGGCTACGAGACCGCGGACGGGCGGATGGCCGTCCTGACCGACGAGGACTTCGCCGACCTGCCCTCGGCCGAGGGAAAGACCGTCGACGTCGTCCAGTTCGTCGAGGTCGGCCAGATCGACCCGATGTACTACGAGAAGACCTACGTCCTGGAGGCGGACGGCTCCGGGGCCAAGCCCTACGTCCTGCTCCGCCGGGCGCTGGCCGATTCCGGGAAGGCAGCGGTGGTGCGGGTCGCGCTGCGCGCGCGGGAGTCGCTCGCCCTGATCCGTCCGCTGGGGGACGTCCTCGTGCTGCACACGATGCTGTGGCCCGACGAGTTGCGCGACCTCGGGTTCGCCGCGCCCGAGGCCGACTCGAAGGTCAGCAAGGCGGAGGTCGACATGGCGAAGATGTTCATCGACCAACTCAGCGCCGACTTCGACCCGTCGGAGTTCACCGACACCTATCGTGAGGCGCTGGAGAAGGTCGTGGAGGCCCGCCTGGAGGGCGTCGAGATCCCGGTCGAGGAGGAGGGCGCCCCGCGTCCGGCGGAGGTGGTCGACCTGGTCGCCGCGCTCCGGGCTTCCGTCGAGGCCGCCAAGAAGCGCCGGGAGGCCGAAGCGAGCTGAGCTCGGCGCGTCCCGCCGCGGTCCGGCTCCGCCGAGAGCCAGCCTCTGTTGTCGAGAGCCAGCCTCTGTTGTCGAGAGCCAGCCTCTGTTGTCGACAGCCAGCCCCTGTTGTCGACAGCCACGCCCCAGAGGCTGGCCCTCGGCGAGCAGCCAGGCTGTGGACGAGGCGCCGGCTCTTCAGCGTCGGTGGCACGGCCTGTGCACAAGTGATCCATCCGGACCGCGCCGACAAGACTCCTGTCCATGACCATCTGGACGTACCAGGGTTGGCTTGGCCTCGGCCATACCAGGAGCGAACTCACGCGGGAACTCAAGACCGGTCGTCTGGTGCGACTGCGTCGAGGCTTCCTCGCCACCCCGCCGGACAACGAGTGGGACGGCGCAGCACTTCAGCGCGCAGCTGCCACAGCCCCGTTTCTCGGAGCTGGCACCGTCTTCGCGCGCGAGACCGCCGCGTCGATCCACGGCCTGCCGTTGATGCCCTGGCGAACTGGTGAGGTGATCGTCTACCGAACCGGGGGCGGCCACGGTTCCGTCCTTCCCACGGTCCACGCCCGCCAGGCATCGCTGGCCGAAGCCGATGTCCAACGACACGGCGGATTGCCGGTGACTTCGCTCGCTCGGACGGCGGCCGACCTCGCGAGATCGCTGCCGTTCGAGGAGGCGGTGGCGGTCGTCGATGCCGCCCTGGCCCGCGGGCTCGCGCGCGAGGAACTGCTGCGCCGCGCCAGCACCGGACGTGGATGCCGGATGGCGCGCCGGGCGATCGAGGCCGCCGACCCGCTCTCGGAGAGCGCTGGGGAATCCGTGAGTCGAGCCCGGATCATTCAGCACGGCTTCCCGTTGCCACGCCTGCAGGTCGAGATCACGGACGCCAGCGGCACCCTGATCGGACGTGTGGACTTCCTCTGGGAGGGGATCGGTCTTGTCGGCGAGTTCGACGGTCAGGTCAAGTACGGCCGGCTGGTGCCGCGCGGATCCTCGACGCTGGACGTGGTCGCGGCCGAGGTGGTGCGCGAACGCGCGCTTGAGGACGCGGGGTACCGAGTCATCCGCTGGAGCTGGTCGGACCTGTGGGACGGCACCTTGAGCGCGTTGCTCACGCGAGAGCTGCTCGGGTCGACACGACAGCCATGACCGGGGGGGGGGCTGTCGGTGAGGGCCAGTGCCTGGGGGGTGGCTGTCGGCGAAGGGGTTGGCTCTCACCCCGCGGTTTCGCTCACCGATGGTGGGGATCGCTCCGGGAACAGCGATGACCTGGGGGGTGGCTGTCGGTGAGGGCCCGTGCCTGGGGGGTGGCTGTCGGTGAGGGCCAGTGTCTGGGGGTTGGCTGTCGGTGAGGG
>JAVHXR010000392.1 GCA_031119515.1 Propionicimonas sp. | reverse complement strand
GACATCGACCTCGAGCGTCGCCGGATCTCGCTGAGCCTCAAGCAGGCCAACGAGGGTGTCGACATCGCGGCGGACGACTTCGACCCGGCGCTCTACGGCATGTCGGCCTCCTACGACGAGCAGGGCAACTACATCTACCCCGAGGGCTTCGATCCGGAGACCCAGGAGTGGAAGCCCGGCTACGAGGCCCAGCAGCGCGCCTGGGAGCAGCAGTACGCCGAGGCCCAGGCCCGCTGGGAGGCCCACAAGCGGCAGGTCGAGGAGGCCGAGGCGGCCGACGTCAAGGCGGCTGTCGCCGCGGCGACCCCGACCGCGTACTCCGCAGGCTCCGAGGACCGCGACGTCGAGGGCTCGCTGGCCTCCGACGAGGCCCTGCAGGCCCTGCGCGAGAAGCTGACCGGCGGCGCCGCCAGCTGACACCAGCACCGAACGCGCCCCCCGCCAGCCGGCGGGGGGCGCGTTTGCGTCCCGGCCCTGCGGCGACTGTGGCACAGTGGCAGCGTCGAGGCAGGAGGTGGTGTGGTGGGGGACCAGCGCGAGCCGTTCGAGCCGTACCCGTTCGAGGCGGATGCGACCAGCCCGGCCGCGCCGGACGACCTGCGGATCTTCCGTGGCGCGGTGGAGGAGCAGAACCGGACGGCCGACCGCGTGGGACCCGGCCCGACGGCATCACCGCCACCTTCCCGGATGGGACGGCGGGGCCTGATCGCGGGTGCCGCCGCGGTCCTCGGGCTCGGAGCGGCGGGTCTCCTGGGGCTGCGCGCGAACTCGTCCGCCACGACGGTGTTGGAGGAGCCGCCGGTCGAGGCGGAACCTGATCCCGGCGAGGAGGGCGAGTCCGGGTACGCCGTCCTGGAGACCTCGCAGACGTCGGTGGAGGTCGAGGTGCCGGCCGGCTGGACGATCGATGACGAAGGCCCCCTGCTTGTCCTCGGGCACCCGTCCGGCAGGCTGGCCGCCCGCTCGCCCGAGCGTGCCTCGGCGCGGCGGGCCGACCTCGCCAGGGAGGCCGACTACCTCAGGGAGGGGTTCGAGCCGGCCGGAGAGCCCCAGGTCTCCGACGAGAGCACGACCCGGTACGGGGTCCTCGTGCAGCAGACCGCGGGACGGCTCGGCGGCAGCCCTGCCACCGAGACGGTCACGCTGGTCACCGATGCCGAGCTGGGGACGGCCCTGGTGGTCTCGCGGGTCACCTCCGACCAGGACCGCCAGGCCACGCTCGAGGCCCGGACCATCGAGAGCCAGCTGCGGCGCGGCTTCGAGGACGGTTGAGCATGCTGCGGGTCGGGCTCACCGGCGGGATCGGGTCGGGCAAGTCCGCCGTCGCCGAACTCCTGGCGCGGCACGGCGCGGTGATCATCGACGCCGACCTGCTGGCGCGGCTGGCGGTCGAGCCGGGCACACCCGGGCTGGCCGCCGTCGTGGCCGCATTCGGCCGGGACATCCTCTCCGCGCAAGGGCGGCTGGACCGGGCGGCGCTGGGCCGGCTGGTGTTCGCCGACCCCGACGCCCGCGCCCGGCTGAACGCGATCGTCCACCCCGAGGTTCGGCGCCTGGCCCGGCTGGAGGAGCTGCGCGCGGCGGCGGACGCCGTCGTCGTCCACGTCATCCCGCTGCTGGTGGAGACCGGCCAGCAGGGCGACTTCGACGTCGTGGTGGTGGTGGACGTCGACCCCGCCACCCAGCTGCGGCGGGTGGCAGGGCGGGACCGGCTGAGCAGCCAGGAGGCTGCCGCGAGGATCGGTGCGCAGGCCGGCAGGCAGGAGCGGCTGGCGGCCGCGGACCTCGTGATCGCCAACGACGGCAGCCTCGCCGACCTGTCGGCGCGCGTCGACGAATTGTGGGCGCAGTTGCGCAGAACTGCGTAATAGACCCACCGATAAGGCCGCTTTCCGCTCGGGCTGAATAGGACTTTCTGCCTCTATGCTGTCGCCAACTGACAGGAGGAGGGGGCTCCCTTTCATGGAATGTTCACGCTGCCATTCGCCCGTACCTGATGTTGCACACTTCTGCCATCGGTGCGGTTTCGACCTGGTCCCGGAGAGTGAGCGCGGCAAGCGGCGGTTCGCGGTCCAGCCCGACGAACCGGTGGCGTCGTTCGCGCTGATCTCGTCGATCATGCCGCGAGAGGCCGGACGCCACCCGCAGACCTACCGCGCCGCGTTCACCATCACGCTCGCGGCGGCCCTGCTCGCCGCGCTCTTCGGGGCGCTGCCGATCGCGGTGCTGATCGCAGCCTTCGCGATCCCGGTCGTCTACATCGTCTACCTCTACGACGTGAACCTCTGGGAGGACGCCCCGGTCACCGTCGTCGGTCTCGCCTTCGTCCTGACCGGCGCTCTGGCCGCACTCTTCACCGTGCTGTGGACCAGCTGGATCCCGCTCCAGGTTGCGCTGCGCGACCCTTCGGGTGCCCTGGTGAGCGGACCGCAGTGGGGAGCGTTCCTGATCTTCGCGCTGCTGGTGCCGCTGGTCGGCGAGGCGATCCGGCAGGTCGGACCCGTCCTGCTCGCGAGCCGTCCGAAGTTCGACGACCTGATGGACGGCGTCACGTTCGGCATCGTCAGTGGCCTGGCCTACGCCGCCGCAGACACCCTGGTGCGGCACTGGCCGCTGCTGACCGGCGGGCTGGTCGAGCCGCAGCCGGGCCAGTGGGCGACCCTGATCCTGCTCGAGGGTTTCGTCAAGCCGCTGCTGATGGGAACCGCGACCGGTCTCGCCGTCGCCGAGTTCTCCGGCCTCGGCAAGGGCTATGACGGCTTCAGCCCGCGCTACTACAGCGGGCTGGCGCTCGCCGTCGGGGTGAACGTCCTGTACGCCACCGGCGTGTACCTGCTCGGCTTCGTCGGCAACAGCGCTCTCGCCCTGTCGCTGCAACTGATCTGGGGCGTCATCCTGCTGGCGCTGCTGATCCTTCGGCTGCGCAGCGTGCTGCACGTCGGGCTGACCGAGGCCGCCCTCGAGGCGGCCGCGACCTCAGGGGTGCACGGCGACGCGGGTGCCGTCGAGCAGGCGTTCTGCGCTCACTGCGAGATGCCGGTGATGGCCGGAGCCTCGTTCTGCAGCGCCTGCGGCGCCTCCACCAGAGCGCGGCCGAAGGTACCGGTGGCAGCCGGGGTCGCCGCGTCCACGGCGGCTCCGCCAGGCCCACCGCCGTCCCCGTCCCCGGCCGTGGCTACGGAGGTCCCCGCGCCGCCGTCGCCCGACGGTGAGGCGACGGCCGAGATCGCGGTCGAGCCGAAGGAGGAGGAGAAGTGAGCCAGCCGCCTACTCCCGGACAGCCGATCCAGCCGCAGGGCACGCCGCCGCAGGGCATTCCGCCGCAGCCGGCGCCCC
>JAVHXR010000391.1 GCA_031119515.1 Propionicimonas sp. | reverse complement strand
TGTGCTCGGCCAGCCGGCGGATGGCGGAGTGGAGGTGCTCCTGGTCGTCGTCGTGCATGGTGCGGATGATCCCGTGCAGCGAACCGCTCGCGGGAATGATGTTGTGGGTGGCGCCGGCCCGGATCTCTCCCACGGTGATCAGCGCGGGCCGGATCGGGTCGACCGTCCGTCCGATCAGTTCCTGGAGACCCAGCACGATCGTCGCAAGGATCGGGATCGGGTCGATCGTGACCTGCGGGTAGGCGCCGTGCCCTGGCTGGCCGTGCACCACGATGTCGAACTCGTCGGCGGCGGCGTTCACCGCCCCGACGCCGGTACTCACGACCCCGGCAGGTACCCGCGGCTGGACGTGGACGCCGACCATCGCCCGCAGGTCGTTGCGCTGCAGCAGCCCGGACGCCGCCACGTCCGCACCGCCGGAGGGCTGCACCTCCTCGCGCGGCTGGAAGACGCCGAGCAGGCCGATCGGCAGGTCCGGGACCCGGCGGGCGGCCTGGAGCAGTGCCCAGGCCGCCGCCATGTGGACGTCGTGCCCGCAGGCGTGCATCGCGTCGTTGGTCGCGGCCCAGGCCACCTTGGTGCGCTCGACGACGGGGAGCGCGTCCATCTCGGCGCGGATCCCGATCGCAGGCCCCGAGGCCGGACCCACCCGGACCAGGAAGCCGGTGTCGGCGACCCGGCTCGCGCGCAGTCCCGGCAGCGCCTTCCGGAGCCGTTCCGCGGTCGGACGCTCGCCGCCGCCGAGATTGGGGTGGCGGTGGAGTTCGCGCCGCAGCCCGAGCGCCTGCGGCATCACCTCGGTCAGGTGGCCGGTCAGCGCGGCGAGCAGGTCCACGGCAGCGCTGGTCGGCCAGGTCATGCCGCCATTGTTCACCCTCGGCGCCGAACCACCCCGGCGGTGACCGCGGCGCGGTGGACCGCAGAATTCCCCATCCCGGGGCATCCGGTGACGGGCGGGAGACGCGCTGGTCAGTCGCGGAGGGCCGCCGGCGGATCGGGGATGCCGGGCGTCCCGGACACCGGCTCGAAGACCCGCAGGGTCGCATCCAGGTGGTCGGCGACCGGCGCGCCGGGCAGCTCGGGATCGTGGAACGCGTTCGGGCCCATCCCGATCACGTCCGCCGCGAGCGCAGGCGTGAGTTCGACCCTGGTGCGGATCCGGGAGGTGGTGCGCAGGTCGAAGAACTCGCTGGCCGCGGCCAGCAGGCGCTCCTGCTTGTCGGGGTGGATCGACAGCAACCCGTACCGCTCCCGCAGCACCGCCAGGTGGCCGGGGTTCGGGGTCAGCACCAGCAGCCGTCCGGCGGGGACGAGGACCCTGGCGAACTCGACGAGGTTGCGGGGCGCGAAGACGCACAGCACGGTGTCGACGCAGTGGTCGCGGACCGGCAGGCCGGACCAGACATCGGCCACCACGGACGCGATCCGGCCGTCCGCCCGCGCAGCCATCCGGGCAGCCGGCACCGAGACGTCCACGGCGAGCCCTCGCGCGTCCGGGTTGTCGCCGAGGCTGCGCCGGAGGTAGTCGCCGGTGCCGGCGCCGACCTCCAGCACCCGCCGTGCCGGTCCGGAGTGGTGGGCGACCAGGCCGAGCACGCGGTCGAACGCCCCCGAGCCGAGCACACGGCCGCGAGCGGCGACCATCGCGGCGGTGTCGGCGTTGCCGGGCTGCGGGCCGGCCAGCAGGTTCAGGTAGCCCTGCCGGGCGATGTCGAAGCTGTGTCCACGAGCGCACCGGGCGGTGGCGGAACCGAGCTCGAGGTCCCCACCGCAGTGGGGGCAGGCGAGCAGGCCGCCGGCGGCCGCGATGCCCACCGGCTCAGGCCTTGGCGAACTGCAGCCCCCGGCCGTCCGGGTCGGTGACCAGCAGCACCCCGCGGTTCACCGCCACCGTCGACTCGCCGCCGAGGATATCCAGGACGAGTGCCTCCTGCTCCATCACTCCGGTCTGGTTGCACAGCATCCGGGTGGTGGCCAGCGGGCCGACGGTGATGGTGTCGCCGGCGAGGGTGTAGCTGGCGTTGAAGGTGTTGCAGGCCTTCCCGGACAGGGCGTCGGCGGTGAACTCGAGGGTGACCGGCGCACCCTCGACCGGAGCACTCGCGGTGGAGCCGTCGACGATGCCGCCGAGCACCCAGGAGGTTCCCGCCAGCGTCAGCGGCGGGACCGGAGCGAGCAGCAGCACCACCTGTTCGCCGGCGTCGAGCAGCTGCACGTTCTCGCCGTCGGCGCGGACCGTCGCCACCGCTCCCAGCGCCGCGCCGAAGGCGGTCTCCTGCTCGCTGCGGCCGCCGTCCAGGCAGGCCATCTCGGTCTGCGCGACCTGGCCGATGGTGAGCGCGGCCCCGTCGAGGGCGTAGCTGCCGACGTACTGGTTGCACCCGTTGTCGCCGTTGAGTTCGCCGGCGGTGCCGAAGTTCATCGTGGGCTGGTAGTCGGGCAGGGTGGGCGTCCCGTCGATGGCGGTGACGACCCAGGAGGTCCCGGCCAGGGCAGGCGCCGGACTCGCGGGGACCACCGAGGTGCAACCGGTGACCAGGATGGCCAGCACCGCTGCTGCGCCCGCCAGAATCCTCATTCGCTCTCCTTGCGCGTCGATTGCTTGCGTTGCGCCTTCAGGTCCGACCGGATCAGGAGCACGAGCCCCACCCCCGCGAGCGCGCTGAACATGAACCATTGAACCGCATACGACAAGTGGTTGCCCTCGGTCAGCTCCGGGGGCTGGACGGGCACCAGGCCGCCGTCCTGGACGGAGGAGATCTCCAGCACCCCGAGGTAACCGTCCAGCAGCGGATACGGCAACGCTGCGGCGATCGCCACCGAGTTCACCAGCCGCACCTGCCCGTCGTCGGGGTTGGTGGCCTGCTCGGGGCCCTGCTCGTTGCGGCGGACGTGGCCGACGATCGTCACCTCCCCGGTGGGCGCCGGCGGGGCGACGGTGGGGAAGTCCTCCCCGGACGGGCGGGCGCCGAAGCCACGGTCGACCAGCAGGTAGCGCCCGTCGGCGGTGCGCAGCGGGGTCAGCACCTCGTAGCCGGACTGGCCGGCATTGGTCCGGTAGCGCACCACGAACTGGTGCTCGCCGTCGAAGCTGCCGGTCACCCGCACCCGCTGCCACTGGTCGGCCTCGGTGATCACCGGCCCGTACACCTCGTCCCAGGCCAGGACCGGGGCGGTCTCGTGCGCGACCACCGCGTCGTTGCGCTCCCGGCGTTGCTCCAGCCGGTCGAGTTGCCAGTAGCCCAGGTTCACGAACGCCACCACGAGCGCCACCACGAAGACCGCCAGGGCGATCCAGCGCGGCCAGAGCCGCCGGCCCGCGGGCGCCACGCCCATC
>JAVHXR010000390.1 GCA_031119515.1 Propionicimonas sp. | reverse complement strand
TTAAACCCAACCCCCCCCCCCCCCGCCCCCCCCCCAAAAACCCCCCACCCCCCCTAAAACAAAAGGGGGGGGGGCCCGGGGGGGCGGCCCCCCCACCGCCCCCGTCCGGGGTAGCGAAAGGGAACGTCGGCTATGACGCACCACCCCAGGGTGCTCGGGATCGACTCCGGTCAGACCGCGATCAAGGTCAGTATCGACGACCTCACGATCGACTACCCCGGCGTACGCACGAACACTGAGCTGCTTCCGCAGCTCGCCGATGTCATCGCCCAGACCCTCGGCCTCCGGTCGTTCGGTCCGGTCCAGGTGGCGATCGGCACAACCGGCCTGACAGCGGCCGAGGACGACCCGGGCGCGCTGCTCGGCCTCGTCGCCTCCCACGGCGTCGACCGCGTCCTGCTGGCCCACGACTCGATCACCTCGTTCCTGGGCGCCATCGGCTTCGCCCGCGGGGTCGTCTGCGCCGCCGGCACCGGCGTCGTCACCCTCGGGGTGGGACGCGACCGGGTGGCCAGGGTGGACGGCTGGGGCAACATCATGGGCGACGCCGGCAGCGGCTACTGGATCGGCCGCGAGGCCCTCGACGCCGTGATGCGTGCCCACGACGGCCGCGGCCCCGCCACCGCCCTCACCGCGGTGGTGACCGAACGCTTCCCCGTCCTCGAGGACGCCTACATCCAGCTCCAGACCGACCCGGACAAGATCCGCGTGGTCGCCTCCTTCGCCCGTCCGGTTGCTGGGCTGGCGTCGACGGACGCGACCGCCGCGAGCATCTGCCAGCGTGCCGGTCGTGAGCTCGCGCACTCGGTGTCGACCGCCGCGCACCAGATCGACGAGATCGACAACCCGCTGGTCTGCCTGATCGGCGGCATCTTCGCCGCGCCGTCCATCCGCGCGGCCTGCATCGACGCGTTGACGGCCGAATGGCCCGGCCTGGTGCTGCATCCCGCCGAGGGCGACGGGCTCGCCGGTGCACTGTCGCTGCCGGCGCTGCCTGCGCACCACCCGCTCGCCGACCGGGTCGCCGTCGCCGGCTGAGGCCGGGCGATTGCCTCCGTCGCTCCGCGGCCGGCGCCCGGGTTCAGGCGCCGACGCTCAGGCGTAGGCGGCGCGGAGGTTGCCCTTGTCGCCGGAGCGGAGCTGGATCGCGATCCCGGCCGCTGCCAGCGCGAGGAAGCCGAGGTTCCAGAGCATCCCGTAGTTGAGCAGCCCGGGTGCGCTGGCCATGTCGAGCTGCAGCAGGCTGAACGACTCCACCAGGGCGAGCGCGGCGGCGGTGATCGCTGCGGCCCCGAGTACACCGGTCATCACCACCAGCAGCAGGCGCGGGAGCTTGGTGACGAGCGCGGCGACCACCACCACGACGGCGAACACCGCCGGGGCCCAGGTGGTCGCCCACCCGGAGAGCCCGAAGTAGGCGATCACGAACTCCGCGCTGGTATAGGCCAGCCAACCGACTCCGACCAGCACTCCCATGACGAAGAACGCGTACGACAGGCTGGCCAGCAGGATCGCGGAGAAGATGACCGCGCCCCACCGCAGCGCGGCGTCGAAGTCGGGGTCGAAGCTGATGAAGGTGGCGGCCCACGATCCGAGCTGCCAGCCGGCGAAGCCGCCGATCAGCGCGAAGATCCAGCGCATCGCCGCGAACCCGCGGAAGCACAACAGCAGCCCGACCGCGATGGCGCCGATAGCGACCCAGGTGTCGATGGTCAACGTCGGCAGTTCGGGAAGCTCCGGCATGAGGCGATGGTAGTCAGGCCGCGGTGGCGGACAAGGACGCGACGCGAACCTTTGGGGAACGTTTACCTGCGTCCGGCTCAGCCCGGCGGGGCGACGAGGTCGCCGCGGAGGGAGTGTCGCGCCGCGATCCCGTCGAAGGGCGGGGGAAGGACGGCCACCCCGCCCCTTTGCAGCCGGGCCGCGACGGCCTCGGCGGCCCCAGGGACCGACGCCCGGAGCACCGCGACGGAGCCCGCCCGGCCCTCGGCCGGACCCGCGGAACCGGCCGGGAGCAGCGTTCGGGACGCGCAGCCCTCCTCGAGGCCGATCAGGTGGAGGGCCCCCGCCGCGCCCTCCGTCCCGACCGCACCCTCGCCAGGGGACCCGACCAGCAGGCCGGCCGCCGCCTGGCAGGGGCGGAAGACGGTGACGGTGTCGCCGAAGCCGTGCCCGTCGCCCGCCTCTCCCGGGACGTCGGCGGAGTCCTGGCCCAGCTCGGCCAGCAGCACCGCGGCGTCCCCGGTCAGACGGAAGGCGTACACCCGTCCGGCATCGGCGTGACCGTCGACGTCCTCGCCGGGCGCCCCGATGGCGAGCAGGTCGCCGTACGCCGAGACGGCGGAGCCGAAGCGGTCGCCCTCCTCGGCAGCCCCCGGGACCTTGTCGGAGGCCTCGCTCAACGTCTGCGGCGCGAACCCGGGGACCTCCAGCCGGAGCAGGGTCACCGAGCCCGCCCCGGTCGCCCCGGCCACGTCGGCGGAAGGGTCGCCGATCGCCAGCACGGATCCTCCGGCGGCCAGCACCGAACCGAACTCGCCGTAACCGCCCAGGCTGCCGGGCAGGCCCACGGTGCCGCGATCGAGGAGAACCGGTGTGCCCAGACCGCCGTCCCCGGCGACCGGGTAGAGCGCGACCCCGCCGCCGGGTGCGTGCCTGGTGCCGACGGCGAGCGTTCGCCGCGGGGACTGGACGAGGGCGAGCGACCACCCGGTGAAGCTCTCCCGGGCACCACGGGCGAGGGTGGCGAACCGGGATGGGCTGAGGCCGTCGGCACCGCCCCACAACACGTAGAGTGCGCCCCTGGAGTCACCCTCCGGCTCCGGCGTCGGATCGCTCACCAGCAGGTCCGCGTAGCCGTCGAGGTTCAGGTCGGCGATCAGCCGTCCGGCTCCGAACTGCGTGGAGTCGCTCCAGTCCAGGCCGAGCTCCGACATCGGCAACCGCCGGGTCACCCCGGTGGCGAGGGCGACCTCCACCGCTCCCTCCCGCTGCGGCTCAGGGTCCTCCGGGTCGTCCGGGGCGTGGCCGCGGTCGACGGCCACGAGGTCGGCGGCGCCGTCGCCGTCGAGGTCCGCGATGGCGGTGGGGCTGGACGGCGCGGGGCGGTCGGGCGGCGGCGTCGCCGCAGGGGTCGGCGTGCCGCCAGCACCGGCCGAACAGGCTGTCGTGAGGAGCAGCGTCGCCGCGATCGCGGCGACATGGCGTCGAGCGGGCACGGGCCTCCTCTCGCCTGCAGCGGAGCGTCGGGGCTCAGCCGCCGGGGGGCGGCGGCCGGCGCCGGTCAGTGGCTCAGCGATGGAGGACGCAGGCGCCCTCTACCCCAGCGGCCCGGCGCCGGCTGAGCTCG
>JAVHXR010000389.1 GCA_031119515.1 Propionicimonas sp. | reverse complement strand
GGACGGGACGGCACCGGGTGGTCAGCAGAGCTGTTCGAGCTGCCCGGAGTCGACGTCGTAGCGGAAGCCACCGACCTTGGCCCGTCCGGCGATCAGGGGGTGGGTGGCGAGCAGGTGGACGTCGGCGCGCAGCCGTCCGAGCTGGTCGGGGTCGGCACCGAAGTCGAGGCCGAACGCGTCCGCGCCGGTGGTCTCGCGGATCCGGCGCCGCAGGTCCTCGTCGTCGCCGCTGGCGACGGCACAGCGGGTGTGGGCGACGACCAGGATGCGGTCGACCCGCAGCAGGTGCACCCCGAGGATGCAGCCGTTGAGGGCATCCGGGGTGACGTGACCGCCGGGGGTGCGCAGGATCTTCGCCTCGCCCAGGAACAGGCCGAGCATCTCCAGCGGCTGCAGCCGGGAGTCCATGCGGGTGACCACCGCCACGCCGGCGTGGGCGTAGCCGTCGAAGTTGCGCGGCGCGGAGGTGGCGTAGCGGCGGTTCGCGGCAAGCAGGTCGTCGAAGGCGGCATCCACGGGCATACCTTACGTGCTGGTGGTCAGCGCTCGGTGGCGAGGACCTCCTTGAGATAGGTGTCGGAGAAGTCGGTCTGGACCTGGACCCACAGCGGCTCGTGGTCCGACAGCTGCCAGGTCCGCCAGTCCTGGTAGCGGCGCAACGCCGTCCGGTTCCTCGGTCTGGTGGGGACGAGGTGTTCGTAGACCGGGAGGTCGGCGTCGGTGAACACGTCCGTGAACAGGTCCACGACCCCGCCGTCCAGCACCCGGAACCGGGGATCGACCGCCCGGACGGCGATCTGGTCGTAGAAGTGGTCGCGCGCGGCGACGTTGCGGGCGTCGATCTGGTCTGGCACCACGAACCCCTTCCGCTTCAGCGCGGCCATGGTGTCGTGCTCAGGGCTGACGACGTTGAAGTCGCCCAGCAGGATGTAGTTCTCAGCCTCCTGCAGGCTGCTCGCCAGCCTGCCCTCGGCGTCCTGGCGGCGGGCGAAGAAGTCGACCAGGGCACGGATCTCCGCTATCCGGCGCTTGAGTTCCGGGCCGGACTCCTTGCCGTAGTAGATGTGGACGGTGCACAGGTTGAAGCGGAACCAGCCGGCCTGGAAGGCCACCAGGAACGGCGTTCGGGCGAACTGCTGGCCCGCCGCGGGGATCGTGGCGGGCCGGTCCGGCTGGACGGCGGGACGCTCGGCGTCCGCCACGACGAGCTGCCCCGACGGCAGCACGATCTCTCCGGCGATGTGGCGGAACCTCACCTTGGCACGGTCGAACAGGAACGCCATGCGCTCGCCGTTGCCGGAGACGCCCTCGGTGGCGTCGGTCAGGATGTAGTCCCAGCCGTCCCCCAGGACGGCGACGAGCTGCTCGAACTCGGACAGGTCGCGGTTGACCTCCTGGAGCGCGATCAGGTCGAAGCACGAGGCGATCTCGGCGAGGTAGTAGATCGACTCGGGCAGGCGCGGCTCGGCGAAGCGGTGCGCGCCGAAGTCCCTGATGTTCCAGGTGGCCAGCAGCAGGGAGGAGTCCGACCGCTTCGCGCGGAGTGGGGCGAGCCGCTCCCGCAGCCGCAGCAGCCGCTCGGCGCAACGGGATCGCATCGCGCGATCCGCGAGCAGGGGAAGACCGGTGTAGAGGTTGGACATGCCGGGTCCTCTCGTCCTCGGCAAGCTAGCACCGTCCCCGGCGGGCCACCAGAGCGTCGAGCGGGGAGGGCGGGGCGGGCGGTTCGCCGTCCGGTTTGGGAACGGTTCCGGTGATGCGGTTTGGGAACCGTCCCTGTGATGCGGTTTGGGGACGGTTCCGGTGATGCGGTTTGGGAACCGTCCCCGTGATGCGGTTTGGGGACGGTTCCTGTGATGCGGTTTGGGGACGGTTCCGGTGATGCGGGTTGGGAACCGTCCCCGTGATGCGGGTTGGGAACCGTCCCCGTGAGTCGGGTCAGGGGTGGTAGCGCGAGCCCAGGGCGGCGATCGGCTGGCCGGCGGGGGTGCCGGAGCCGTCCCGGCGCGGATCGGGGCCGGGCAGGTCGACAGGGCTCCCGCTGGCGGCCGCGGCGACGGCGGGCTCGGGGCCGACCCAGGCCTGCAGCAGGACGTCCTCGCCCTTCAGGAAGCGCTGGCAGCGGACGCCACCCGTCGCGCGGCCCTTGCCGGGGTACTCGGCGAACGGCGTCACCTTGACGGTGCCGGCCTCCGTTCCGGGCAGCGCCGAGGACGCCCCGGCCACCGAGACCACCACGGCGTCCGCCGTCGGCGAGACGCCGAAGAACACCACCCTGGCGCCGGCGGCGAGCTTGACGCCCGCCATCCCGCCGCCGGAGCGACCCTGCGGACGCACCGAACCCGCCGGGAAGTGCAGCAGCTGGGCGTCGGAGGTGACGAAGACGAGTTCGTCGAGGTCGTGGGCGAGCTCGACCGCCCCCACCACCTGGTCGCCGTCGTCAAGCCGGATGATCTCCCAGGAGTCCCGGCCGATCACCTCAGGGTTCACCCGCTTGACGACGCCGGACGCGGTGCCGAGCGCCCAACCGAAGGTGTCCGCCGAGAGGCTGGTCAGGCCGAGGATGCGTTCGCCGGGGGCGAGATCGACCAGCTCGGACGCGAGCGAGCCGCCCTTGAGACTGGGAGCGGTCGCCGTGATCGGCACCGACGGCAGGTCGATCGCCTGGCACCGGATCAGCCGGCCCGTGCTCGTGAGGGCGCCGTACTCGCCGCGGGCGGTCGTCCGTGCGGTGGCGACGATCACGTCGTGGGCCGAGCGCGGGCCGGAACTCGGGAGCGGCTCTGCGGTGTCGGTCCTGGCCAGCAGCCCGGCCGAGGACAGCAGCACCCAGCACGGGTCGTCGGCGACCTCGAGCGGTGCCGCCGAGGCCGTGACGGCGGTCCCCGCGGAGGCGAGCAGGACGGTGCGCCGCGGCGTCCCGTGGGTGCGCGCGACCTCGTCCAGCTCGGATGCGACCACCTCGCGCTGCCGTTCGTCGCTGTCCAGGATCCCCTGCAGGTCGGCGATCGTGTTCAGCAGTTGCTCGCGCTCGGCCTCCAGCTCGATCCGGCTGAACTTCGTCAGCCGGCGCAGCTGCATGTCGAGGATGTAGTTGGTCTGGGTCTCGGTGAGCTCGAACGCCTCCATCAGCCGGGCGCGGGCCTGGGCTGCGTCGTCGGAGCCGCGGATGATGGCGATCACGTCGTCGATGTCGACGATCGCGATCAGCAGGCCGTCCACCAGGTGCAACCGGTCGGCGGCCTTGCGCAACCGGAACGCGGAGCGCCGGCGGATGACCTCGAGGCGGTGCTCGAGGTAGACCTGGAGCATCTCCTTCAGGGTCAGGGTGGACGGCTGGCCGTTCACC
>JAVHXR010000388.1 GCA_031119515.1 Propionicimonas sp. | reverse complement strand
CCTGGGAGCTGGCGCAACGGCTGCCGCACGTCGACCTGAGCGCGCCGGCGGTGAAGGCGATCGAGGTCGTGGACGAGGGCAGCCCGCCGGCCGCAGACGACCAGGAATCGGTGCTGGAGGGCCTGGCCACCATCACCCCCACCCGGCTCGGGATCTTCTCCCTGGAGGCGTTCGGCAACCCGTTCCAGTGGAAGGCGCTGCTGGAGTACAACGACATCGACGACCCGCTCGCCTTCAGCGGCCCGCTCGCCGTCCCGCCCAGCGGGGAGGGCCCGCGATGAGGCAGGTGCAGGGGCTCCCCGAACTCGTCGTCAGCCTCGGCGGACGGCGGCTTCCGGCCGCCGACACCGCCCGGATCGTGAGCATCCGGGTCCACTCCGTGCTCGCCCGCCCCACCCAGTGCCTGGTGTCCTGGGCGGCCGACGACACCCTCGGGATCTCGCCCGAGACCGGGGACCCACTGCGGATCGAGCTCGGCGGGCACCGCGACCCGCTGTTCGCCGGCGAGGTGACGGTGATCGAGTACAGCTACCGGGCCGACACCGGCCGGCAACTGCGGGTGCGGGCCTACGACGCCCTGCACCGGCTCCGCAAGCGGCAGGCCAGCCGGCTGCTGGACGCCGGTGACCTGCGTTCCCTGGCCGACGCCCTGGCCGAGGGGACGGGCCTGGCCGTCGACGCCCCGGGCGACGCCCTCGGCCCGGTCTACCAACTCGCCCGCTCCGACCTCGACCTGCTGGTCGAGGTGGCCGCCCGGCACGGCCGCTATCCGGTGGTCCAGGACGGCACGCTGCGGCTCGTCCCCGTGGCCGGCGAAGGCGCCCCCACCGCGCTCAACTACGGCACGACGCTGCACGCCGCCGAGATCGAGGTCTCCGCGGAGCCCGCCTTCCGCAGTGCCGAGGCGACCTGGTGGGATCCGGCCGGCGCCGCCGCCGATCCGGGACGGACCGGCGACTCGGCGGCTGCTGCTGAGGTCAGCGCCGACCCGGGGCCGGGACGCCTCGGCGGGGGCGGGGCGCTGCTGCGCCAGGACGACCTGCGCGAGGGCAGCGAGGCCGAGCCGCGCGGCCTCGCCCAGGCGGAGCTGGACCTCCGCCGCCAGGGCGAGGTGACCGCCGTCCTCGTTGCGGAGGGAAACCCCGCGCTGCAGGCGGGCCGGCGGGTCACCGTCCGTGGGGTCAGGACGGCACTGGAAGGCACCTACGCGGTCACCGAGGCCACCCACGAGATCACGGTCGCGGGCTACGAGACGACCCTGTCGTCTCGGCCGCCCGCGCCGCCGCCGCCGCGCGACCGCGACCAGGTCACCCTCGGCGTCGTCGGCGATGTCGACGACCCGGAGGACAGGGGGCGGGTGAAGGTGCGGCTCCCCGCCTACGACGTCGACTCCGGCTGGGCGCCGGTCCTGCTCCCGGCCGCGGGCGCCGACAAGGGCGTCGTCGCGCTGCCCGAGGTGGACGACCGGGTGCTTGTGCTGCTGCCCGGCCACGACCCGGCGCACGCGATCGTGCTCGGCGGGCTGTACGGCACCGGATCGCCGCCACCGCCGGAGACCGAGCGTCCCGGCAACTCCGCACAGACCGCCCGCCCGCTGGCCGGCGGCCCGCCGCGGCGCGGGGAGACCGCCGTGGTGCGCTCGCGCGACGGCCAGCAGGTGGTCCTGGACGGCACCAACCACCTGCTCTCGCTGGCCGACGGGCACGGTTCCTCCGTCGAACTCGGCCCCGAACTGCTGCGTATCACGGCGGCCACCGACCTGCTCATCGAAGCACCGGGGCGTGCCCTGCGGGTCAGGGCCCGCACCGTCGACTTCGAGGAGGCGCCATGAAGGTGCTGGTGCTGCCCGGCGTGCTCCGCTGCGGCCACGACGGCAAGGTCTCCAACCAGGCCAGCCAGGACTGGGTCCGGATCGCCACCCACCCGGTGCTGGTCTCGACCGACCCGGAGGGCCGGGAGATCTCGATGTGCCCGAACATCAGCACGAACACCAAGCAGTGCAACACCACCCTCGCCGTCGTGACCGGCTACTCCACGTTCGTCAGGGTCGGCGGCGAACGGGTCTGCCTGGACAGCGTGGACGGCTTCACCGACGGCGTCCCGCCTTCCCACTACACCGTTCGCGACCCGGGCCAGCAGCTGGTGGGGGTGGACCGATGACAGCGTTGCGCTACCGCGCCCCCGCCTTCGTGATCCCGGGCTTCGACGACGCCGCCGTCGCCGGGCTGCGACTGGACGGCCGCGGCCGGCTGGCGACGGTCGACGACGCAGCGTCCATCCGGCAGGCGCTGCTGCTGCTGCTCAGCACCCGCCCCGGCGAGCGGGTGGGCCGCCCGGCGTACGGCTGCCACCTGTGGCGGCTCGCCTTCGAAGGCGCCGACGACACCACCGCGGGGCTCGCCATCCACTACGTCACCCAGGCCGTCGAGACCTGGGAGAAGCGGGTCAGGGTGCTCGACGTCACCGCCGACATCCCCGACGACGAACCGTCACTGCTGGAGGTGCGGATGACCTACCGGATCCAGTCGACCCTCGCCACCGAGCGGGTGGCCGTGGCGGTCCCGATCAGCGGCGGCCGGCCATGAGCGTCCCCGTCCCGAACCTCGACGACCGCGAGTTCACCGACCTGGTGGGCGAGGCGGTGGAGCGGATCCGGCAGCTCGACCCGGAGTGGACCGACCTGTCGGTGCACGACCCCGGCGTTGTCCTGGTCGAGGCGATGGCCTATCTGGTCGACATCCTGCTGTACCGGCTCAACCGGGTGCCGGACAGGCTGTACGCCACCTTCCTCAACCTGCTCGGGACCAGCCTCGGCCCGCCGGGAGCGGCGACGGTCGGCCTGGAGTTCCGTCGGTCCAAGCCGGGCCTGCCGCTGACCATCGAGCGAGGCACCCAGGTCACCTGCCCGCCGGCAACGCCCGGCACCCCGGTGCCGGTCTTCGTCACCCTCGCCGACGCCACCATCGGCGACGGCGAGACCACCGTCACCGCCAACGCCGCCGACGTCGAGCTCCACCGCGAGGAGGTCGGCACCGGCAACGGCGGGCCCGGGCAGACCTTCGCGCTGGTGCACCCGCCGGTGGTCGCCGGCCCCGGCCTCGCGGTCGGCGTCCAGGTGCCCGAGGGCGTGGCCGCCAGCGGCCAGGCGGTGGTCGTCGACGGCGCCTCCTACCGGATCTGCCGCGAGGTGACGGTGTTCGCCGACGCCCGGCCGGGCGAGCTGGTGTACCGCCTCGACCGCAGCGCCGGCGTGCTCGGGTTCGCCTGGTACGAACCGGGCGCCGACGACCCGCCGGAGGTTCCCGGTGCCGGGATGAAGGTCCTGGTCTGGTACCAGTCCGGCGGCGGCGAGCGGGGCAACGTCCCCG
>JAVHXR010000387.1:721-3386 GCA_031119515.1 Propionicimonas sp. | reverse complement strand
ACTTGACTGTTAATCAGGGGGTCGTTGGTTCGAGTCCAACTTCGGGCGCCAGATTCAAGAAAACAAAGGCCGCGAGTGATCGCGGCCTTTGTCGTTTCTGGCGATGATTTCTGATTAGAAATCCAGACTCACCGGGCGTCAAACCGATGCCTGCAAGTGCAAGTATCACCTCGATGCCGGCAGGCATCTGCCGCCGTGCGACAAGTCGAACAACTGACGCGGAACATCGGCAGGCATGACTCCCCACCACTCAGCATTGGCATGTACGTCAGTGCCGCCAACCCGTCCACCTTCAGCGCCGGCCCAACTTACCCATGAGCTTTTGATTTCCTTGGACGGATCCATCGAGTTTTGCGGCACCGACTGAACGCGGATTTGTGCTCACAACTGCGCACACTTCACAAAACCCGTCTCGTCCCAGAGATCTTGATTTGCCGTGAGGCCACGGTTACCAGCAGTTGCTGCCGCCTGAGGAGGTTTTTGCGCCCGCCTGGTTGATGCTCAGAGTTCCGCAGGAGTCCCCTGCCTGCCTGCTGCCAGACACGATAGTGGCGGAAACGGTGTATGTCTTGGCAGCAACATTGGAGGTACCGATCGAGTAGAACGTCAGGACTTCCGGCTCGCAGCGGGCGGCAAGCGTGGCGGCATTGGGTGCCCCTACATACGTCAAAGCCGTAGTGTAGTAACGCTCCATCGCCTGCGCCGCCGTCGTCAGACAAGCAGCGCCGGCCGCGCGGCGCGTCGTGCGCTGGTGCTCGGTGTAGGCCGGCAAGGCGATGGACGCCAGGATACCGATGATAGCCACCACCACCATCAGTTCGATCAGGCTGAAGCCCGACGCTCCACGAAAACGCATGACGCTCCCCTCCTGTCTGTTCATCGCATTCAATCCTGCCTAGTTTCGCGCCAGGAAACGCGGATCCACGTGCTGCGCTGGTTCGGACCTCCACCCGGAGCACCCGCGCCGCCACCGCTACTGCCGCCCGTGCCACCTACAACAAGACGGCCCGGGAAGATCAAGGGAGCCGTCGGCATGCCCACGCCATAGTTCATCGATCCGGCAACCGTATCGCTGGCATTGACCACGCCATCGCCGTTCGTGTCGAAGAAAGACTGACCTGTGCTGGTGCCGGTGAAGGCATCCACGGCGTTGACATAGCCGGTACCGCTGGAATCACAGCCGGTGCCGCTCGGCAGCATGCTGGCAGTGATCAGGACATTCGACACGACCTGCGTATCCTGCACGATGCGTTCGCCCGCACCCGGGAGAGGGATGTACCACCCCTTCTTCCCTGATGTGAGCGCAGCCTTGGTATCGGCCGTACGCGTGGTACCCGTGCCTGTGAGACTCCGCGCCTGAAGGTCGGCATACGCCACTTGTGCACCCTCATCGATGATGCCGTACATGCCTTGTGCGTTTGCGGTCTTGTCGGCCGCATCGCTGGTGGTCAGGAAGCGACCGGTCCCGAAGAAGACCCAACGCTTGCGGGTCTTGGGATCCGTCGCCACGCCAATACCGCCTGTGATCGGCTGCACGGCACCTGCACCGGCATTGGCTTTGGCACTGAACAGGAGCGTCTTCTCCTTGGTGGGATCGGTCGTCGTCAGCAGCCGCCCCGCCGCGTCGTACGTGGACGTGGTCGTCGCACCGGACGGGCTCGTCCGCGACGTCGGCCGGTGGGCGGCGTCGTAGGTGGCGCTGCTCGTGCCGCCGCCCGGGGCGGTGGTCGAGATCCGGTTGCCCGCTGCGTCGTAGGCATAGGTCGTCGTGCGGTCGAGCGGGTCCGTCGTCGATGCGAGGAGACCGGCCGGTACACCTCCGGGGCCCGTGGTGTACGTCAGCCGGGTAACGCCCCCGTCAGCCGAGGTCACCTCGCTGAGCTGTCCGGCGGCGTCGTAGGCGTACGTCGTGACCGCGTCGATCCCGTAGTCACCGGACTCGGTGTGGCTCGTCACCCGGTCGGCGTCGTCGTAGGTCCAGGTCTCGAGGACGAAGAGCGGCGCCGGGGAGACCCGCCGCACCAGGCGGTTCCGGTCGTCGAAGTCCTCCCGGAACAACCGGTCGGCTGCGTCGACGGAGGCGGCCTGGTTGTTGTTGCCGTCGTAGAGCTGCTCGGTGACCGCACCTCCCCCGTCGATCTGGCGCACGAGGTTGAGGCCGCTGTACACGTCGGTGCGGGTACGCCCCGTCGGATCGGTGACGACCGCGGTCTCCGTGGCGGGGTCCCAGCTGAACGTCGTGAGGGCGCCGGCCGCGTCGCGCTGCTCGACCACCCGGCCGTCGGCGTCGTAGACGTTCTGTGCGCTGACGTTCCCGAGCGGGTCGGTGACGTCCGTGAGCCAGCCCTCGGCGGTGTACCCGTAGGTGGTGGTCGCTCCGGTGACGTCGGTGACGCCGACCAGGCGGCGCTCCCCCGCCACGGTGTCGTACGCGTAGCCGACAGAGCGGCCGTCAGAGCTCGTCGCCGCGGTGACGCGCGCCGCGGCGCCGGTCCCGTCCCAGGTCAGTGTGAGGCTCTGCCCCAGGGCGTCCGTGATGGTCGCGATGCGGCCGTCCACGCGGTCGAGGTGCAGGCCCTGGCCGCGCTCGTCCACCTGGCCCACGAGCAGTCCGTCGCCGTCGAACGTCATGGTCTCGCCGGCGAGGTTGCGCACCACGTGCGTG
>JAVHXR010000387.1:0-711 GCA_031119515.1 Propionicimonas sp. | reverse complement strand
CCGCCGGGCAGCGTGCCGAACCGGCTGCGGGTCCCTGACCCGTCGGTGAGGACCAGCTCGCCGGAGGACGTGGTCTCCAACCCGGCCTCGAACGAGGACGACCACCCGGGCCCGAACGGTCCGGAGCGGGTGTCCAGCGAGGTGTACGTCCGGGACAGCACGAGCGGGACACCGAGCCCGGCGAGCCCCAGGTCGGTGAACTGCTCGACCAGCGCACCGGTCGCGGTGTTCACCGGGTCGCCCGCGAGCGCCTGGTTGCCGGTCGACGCGCCCGCCCAGCAGTCGCACCCGAAGGTCTGGCCCAGTGTGAGCGGGCGGGGTGCGGGGTAGCCGCTGTAGACCAGCCGGAGCTGCGGGGCGTTGATCGTGCTGCCGCTGTCCCACACCCCGTCCTCGGGGTCGTACGCCCGGTGGCCGACAGCGAACCCGGCGACGGTGCCGGTGGACGGCTGACCCTTGACGACCCGACGCGCGACGGCGGTCGCATCGGCACGCCAGCCCGAGTCGCTGTCCCACGTGCCGTCCGCCCGGTACTGGATGGTCATGTCCAGCGGGCGCCCGCACTGCGCGGCGAGCAGGTCGGCCCCGGTGCTCCCGGGGGCGATCGGCGCGCACAGCTCCGACACCACCGGGTGCGCCGAGTACTCGTACCCGCCCAGCACAGCCGAGGCGACCTGCCGGTCCGCCAGCGCGGCGAGGTCGGCACCGACG
>JAVHXR010000386.1 GCA_031119515.1 Propionicimonas sp. | reverse complement strand
ATGCCACCGGAGCCACCCGGGGAGACACCTGCCACCTCGATGTCGTCGACAGGTGGGGCAACATGGTCTCGGTGACCCCGTCGGGCGGGTGGCTGCAGTCCTCCCCGACCGTTCCCGGCCTCGGCTTCTGCCTGGGCACCAGGCTTCAGATGATGTGGCTGGACGAGGCGTCGCCCGGCCGGCTGGAGCCCGGCCGGCGGCCGCGCACCACCCTCACCCCGACCCTGGTGCTGCGCGGCGGCCTCCCTGTGATGGCCTGCGGCACCCCGGGCGGGGACCAGCAGGACCAGTGGCAGGTGAGCTTCCTGCTGCGCGTCCTGGTGGGTGGCTACACCCCGCAGCAGGCGATCGACGCACCGTCGCTGCACACCACCTCGGCGGTCGGCTCGTTCTGGCCGCGCACTTTCAGCCCGGGCGGCGCCGTCGTCGAGGACCGGCTCGGCGCGGCCGCTCTCGCCGGCCTGGCGGCCCGCGGCCACGTCGTCGAGCGGGCGGGCGACTGGTCGCTGGGCCGGCTGTCGGCGGTCACCCGGGATCCGGCCACCGGGGTGCTGGGCGCCGCCGCCAACTCCCGCGGCGCCCAGGGCTACGCCGCCGGCCGGTGAGCCGCAACGAACCGGCCTGGGACGGCGTGGGGAAGGCATGACGCCACTGCTGCGCGCCGGGTTGGCCGGCCTGATCCTCGCCGGAACACTCGCTGTCACCGGGTGCTCCGGGGGCGACCCGAACGCCGGACTGCTGCGGGCCGACGGCGTCACGGCGAGGGTGGTGCCGGTGGCCGGGGCCCCGGCGCTCCCGGACGTCGTCGCCGCGACCCGCAGGATCGGCACCACCACCCTCGCCCTCGTCCCGCGCGAGGGAAACGCCGTCGTCTCGCCCTCCAGCCTCGTCCTCGCCCTCGGCATGCTCACCGAGGGCGCCCGCGGCAGCACGCTCGCGGCGCTCGAGGAGGCGCTGGGCGCCACCGGCGAGGACCGGCGCGACGCGCTGGCGGCGCTCCGCGGCGCCCTGCTCGCCCACGACGGCGATCCGGCCGCGGCCACCGGCGACGAGTTGCCGGACCGGCCGATCGTCCACCTCGCCGGCCAGGTCGTCACCGACGACGACTACGAGATCGACGCCGCCTACCTCGATGCGCTCGCCGACGTCTTCGACGCCGGCGTGCAGCGGACCGACCTCGCTTCCGAAGCGGGGATGGACGTGCTCAGCGACTGGATCCGCCACCACACCGGAGGCCTGATCGACCGGACCGCGATCGAGCCGACCCCGGATCTCCGGCTCGTGCTGCAGGACGCCATCCTGTTCGCGGCCCGCTGGCAGACCCCGTTCGACCCCAACGCCACCGCCCCACGACCGTTCACGCTGCCCGACGGCAGCGTGGTCGACACCGAGACGATGGCGGCGATGGAGTCGTTCGGCTACGCCGAGGTGGACGGCTGGCGGGCCGTCCGGCTGCCGTACGTCGAGGCGCTCCACACCGATGTCCTGCTGCCACCGGCGGGGACCGACCCGGCCGAGGCGACCCCCGGGCTGCTGGCCGAGCTGTCCGGCGCGCTGGATGCCGCCACGCCGGGGATGGTCGCGCTGAGCCTGCCCACCCTCGACCTCGGCCCGGACACCCTCGACCTGCTCGACGCGCTCGCTGCGATCGGCGCCCCGGTGGGATGCGCCGACGCCCCCGACCTCTCCGGGATCGGCCCGGGCGACCTGTGCGTGCTGCAGGCCGCGCAGCAGGCCGTCCTCCGGGTCGCCGAGGAGGGGACCCTGGCCGCCGCCGTCACCGAGATCGGGGTGGGCGAGGCCTCGGCGCCGATGCCCGACCACGAGCTGTACCTCGACCGCCCGTTCCTGCTGACGGTGTCGCACACCGCGACCGACTGGCCGCTGTTCCTGGCAGCGGTGCGCGATCCGCGGCACTGACCGGGCTCAGCCGTTCAGCCGGGCCAGCCTGGCCACTGCCTCCTGCAGCACCTCGGCCCGCTTCACGAAGGTGAACCGCAGCGACGACCGCAGTGCGGAGTGCGCACCCGAGCCGTCCCGGCAGAACGCGGTCAGCGGGATCGCCACCACCCCCGCCAGGGCGGGCAGCCGGCGGCAGAGCTCGGCGCCGTCGTCGAAGCCAAGCGGGGCGCCGTCTGCCACCACGAAGTAGGTCCCCTGCGGCACCGTCACGGTGAAGCCGGCAGCGGCGAGGCCCTCGCACCGCAGGTCCCGGCGGTCGGCCAGCGACGCCGCCAGCCGGCGCGGCGCGTCGTCGACGGCCAGGGCGAGGGCGAGCGCCGGCTGGAACGGGGCCCCCGAGACGTAGGTGAGGAACTGCTTGACCGTCCGGACGGCGGTCACCAGCCCGGCCGGGCCGTGCACCCAGCCGATCTTCCAGCCGGTGAAGGAGTAGGTCTTCCCGCTCGAGGACACCGTCAGGGTCCGCTCGGCCATCCCAGGCAGCGTCGCGAGCGGGAGATGCACCGTCGCGTCGTAGGTGAGGTGTTCGTACACCTCGTCGGTCAGCACGACCAGGTCGCTCTCGACCGCGATCCGGGCGATGGCCTCGAGCTCGGACACCGTCAGCACCGTCCCGGTCGGGTTGTGCGGCGTGTTGACCAGCAGCAGCCTGGTCCGGGGACCGACCGCTGCGCGGAGCGCCGCCTCGTCCAGCCGGAACCCGGTCGGGTGCTGCACCAGCGGCACCGGCACGTGCCGTGCCCCGGCGAGCGCGATCACGCCTGCGTAGGAGTCGTAGAACGGCTCCAGGGTGACCACCTCGTCACCCGGTTCGAGCAGCGCCAGCAGCGCGGCGGCCAGGGCCTCGGTGGCGCCGGTGGTGACCAGCACGGCGTCCGGGTCGACCTGCAGCCCGTAGTGGCGGTGCTGGTGGTCGGCGACCGCCCGGCGCAGCTCGGCGATCCCCGCGCCCGGCGGGTACTGGTTGTGGCCGTCGCGGATCGCGCGGACGGCAGCCTCCGCGACCGCCGCCGGGCCGTCGGTGTCGGGAAATCCCTGACCCAGGTTGATCGCCCCGGTGCGGGCGGCCAGGGCCGACATCTCGGCGAAGATGGTCGGCGACACCCGCTCCCCGTCGGGGCCGGACCAGAGCAGTCCGCTGCCCCTGGCGACCTCCCGCCACGCGCCGCGGGCGGCGAGCTCGCGGCCGGCCGTCACTCGTGCGACCCGGCTCGACGCCGGCCCGCCACCACGCCGGCGATCGCGAGCCCCAGCGCGGCCAGCCAGGTGATCGAGGCGACGCCGAAGGCAGCGGCACCCAGCATCAGCAGCTTGCGCCGACCGATGCGATCGCCGAGCGTGCCCATGGTGATGAGGAAGCCGGCGATCATGAAGCCATAGGCATCCATGATCCAGAGCGCCTGCGTGCTGGTAGGCTGCAAGTC
>JAVHXR010000385.1 GCA_031119515.1 Propionicimonas sp. | reverse complement strand
ATCCTCGGCTGGCCGGAATCCACCCCCGCCCAGGTCGTCATGCTCGAACTCGCCGCCCTCCCGCTGCAGGCGTCGCTCGGGATCGGGTTGTGGCAGCTGAGCCGGCGGATGCGCGCGCCCGG
Organism: Propionicimonas sp.; assembly: GCA_031119515.1. Classification (GTDB taxonomy): domain Bacteria; phylum Actinomycetota; class Actinomycetes; order Propionibacteriales; family Propionibacteriaceae; genus Propionicimonas. The sequence continues at coordinate 3,265 of JAVHXR010000385.1, read as the reverse complement.
GCGCCGGGGACGCCTCGCGCTCGGGATCGCGGCCGGCCTGGCCGGCCTCGGTGCGCTGCTGGTCGCGCTCGCCTACCTGACCGGCCCCCGGTCGATGGTTCACCTGGGGCTCGTCCTGATCTGGCTGGGACTGCTCGCTGCGATGCTCGTGGTGATCACCCACCTGCCCCGCCGGCCGCTGCGCGCGGGCACCTTCACCGCGATCGCCGAACCCGGGGACGCGGACGACGACGCCTCCGACGACCCCCTCGCTACCGCTCCGCTGGCCGGTCCGGAGGACGGCTCGATAGAGTCGCGCCGTGACTGAACAGGCAGCGGCAACGGCGCAGGCGGCGGCAGCCACCTTCCTCGGCGCCTTCGGACTCGACCGGATCGATCTCGCCCTGGTGCTGGGCTCGGGCTGGTCCAGCGCGGCCCATGGGCTCGGCGAGCCGATCGGCTCCGTCCCGCTCGCGGACCTGCCCGGCTTCTCGGCCCCGGTCGTCGCCGGGCACGGCGGTGAACTGCGGGCGCTGCGCACCCCCACCGGCAAGGTGGCGGCACTGTTCACCGGCCGTACCCACTTCTACGAGGGACGCGGGGTGGAGCCGGTCGTCCACGGCGTCCGTACGGCGGCGGCCGCCGGGGCGTCCGTCCTCGTCCTGACCAACGGCTGCGGCGGCCTCAATCCCGGCTACTCCCCCGGCACCCCGGTCCTGATCCGGGACCACCTCAACCTGACGGGTGCCACCCCGCTGACGGGGGCGACCTTCATCGACCTCACCGAGGCCTACTCCCGGCGGCTGCGCGACCTCGCCCGCCAGGTCGACCCGTCGCTGGCCGAGGGGGTCTACGTGCAGTTCCGCGGGCCGCAGTACGAGACCCCGGCGGAGGTCCGGATGGCACAGCTGCTGGGCGGCGACCTGGTCGGGATGTCGACGACGCTGGAGACCATCGCGGCACGGGAGGCCGGACTGGAGGTCCTGGGGATCTCGCTGGTGACCAACCTGGGAGCCGGCATCTCGCCCGAGCCGCTCAGCCACGCCGAGGTGATCGAGGCGGGACGGGCCGCCGAGCCTCGACTGCGGGAACTGCTGACCGGCCTGCTGGAGCGGTTGTGACCGGGCTGGCCCCCGACCTCAGGGCGGCGGCGGAGGCCTGGCGCGACGCCGACCCCGACCCCGCGACAGCGGCCACCCTCGACGCACTGCTTGCCGCGGCCGAGGCCGGAGACCCGGCCGCAGCCGAGGAACTCGCCGACGCCTTCTCCGGCCCACTGAGCTTCGGGACCGCCGGCCTCCGTGGCCCGCTCGGGCCCGGTCCGGCACGGATGAACCGGGTGGTGGTCTCCCGGGCCGCCGCCGGCCTGGGACGCTACCTCGTCGGCCGCGGCCACGCCGGCGGCACGGTGGTGGTCGGCTACGACGCCCGCCACAACTCCGACGTCTTCGCCCGCGACACCGCAGAGATCCTCGCCGCGGCAGGGCTCGTGCCGCTGCTGTGCTCGCGTCCGCTCCCCACGCCGGTGGTCGCGTTCGGGATCGGCCACTACGGATGTGTCGCGGGAGTCGTGGTGACCGCGTCCCACAACCCGCCGCAGGACAACGGCTACAAGGTCTACCTCGGCGACGGTTCGCAGATCGTCCCGCCGGCCGACGCCGAGATCGCCGCGGAGATCGCGGCCGCCTCGGCCGGGCCGGTCTCCGACCTGCCACGCAGCGAGCAGTACCGGGTGGTCGGCGACGACCTGGTCGACGCCTACGTGGCGCGCGCGGCGTCCCTGGTGGCGACGAGCGCACCGCGGGAGCTGACCTGGGTCTACACCGCGATGCACGGGGTCGGTGCCAGCGTCGTCGACCGGGTGGTCGCGGCAGCCGGCTTCGCCGAACCTGCGCGGGTGGCGGCACAGCTCGAGCCCGACCCGGACTTCCCGACCGTCGCCTTCCCCAACCCCGAGGAGCCGGGGGCGATCGACCTCGCCCTCGACCTGGCCCGCGAGACCGGCGCGGACGTGGCGATCGCCAACGATCCCGACGCCGACCGTTGCGCCGTCGCCGCCGTGGTGGGCGGGCAGTGGCGGATGCTCACCGGCGACGAGCTCGGGGCCGTCCTGGCCGATGACGCGCTGCGGCGCGGCGCCGCCGGCACCTACGCCTGTTCCGTCGTCTCCAGCACCCTGCTCGGCACGATGGCGGCGACCAACGGGCGGCGGTTCGCCACCACCCTCACCGGCTTCAAGTGGATCGGACGGGTGCCCGATCTCGCCTTCGGCTACGAGGAGGCGATCGGCTACTGCACCGATGCCGCCGCCGTCCCGGACAAGGATGGCATCACCACCCTGCTGCGGGTACTCGCCCTGGTCGCGGGGCTGCGGGCCGAGGGACTGACCCTGGCCGACCGGCTGGACGAGATCGCCCGGCGGTACGGGCTGCACGTCACCTCGCAGCTCTCCTTCCGGGTGAGCGACCTCAGCCTGATCGGCGCAGCGATGCGGCGGATCCGGACCGATCCGCCCGCCACCCTCGCCGGCGAGCCCGTGAAGGTAGTCGACCTGGCGGTCGGCTCCGCTGACCTCCCTCCCACCGACGGCATGCTGTTCGAGGGCCGATCGGTGCGCGCGGTCGCCCGTCCGTCCGGCACCGAACCCAAGCTCAAGTGCTACCTGCAGGTCCGGCTGGAGCCGGCGCAGAGCCAGGATCTGGCCGCCGCCCGGGAGCGGGCCGGGGCGGTGATGGCGGGCCTGCGGGCCGAGATGGCGAGCGCCCTGGGCCTGTGAGGCCACGGATCGTCCTGGTCGCCGGTGCGTCCGGCAGCGGGAAGTCCCGGCTGACGAGGCACTCCTGCTGCCTGCAGTTCCGGCTCGACGACTTCTACCACGAGGCCGACCACCCCGGCCACGTCCTGACCGAGTACGGGATCATCGACTGGGACGATCCGGCCTCGTGGGATGCCGCGGCGGTGGTGGACGCGTTGCGGACCCTGATGACGACCGGTCGCGTCGAGGTGCCGGAGTACTCCATCGGGGAGAGCCGGATCGTCGGCAGCCACAGCGTCGTCCTCGGTGACCACGACTGCATCGTGGCCGAGGGGATCTTCGCCATCGAGCTGCTCGCGCACCTGCACGCGGCCGGGATCCCGGCGGAGGCGATCTACCTCGACCGTCCGGGCTGGCTGGTGTTCGGGCTGAGGCTGCGCCGCGACCTGGCCAAGAAGCGCAAGCCGCCGCTCGTCCTGCTGCGCCGCGGGCTGGCGCTGTGGCGGGCCCAGCCGGCGCTGCGCCGGAAGG
>JAVHXR010000030.1 GCA_031119515.1 Propionicimonas sp. | reverse complement strand
GTGTTCGGGATCGACAACACCTTCGCGGGTCGGGCGATCGAGGCCGGCGTCCTCGCCCCCTACACCTCTGGCGCGCTGCCGGCGGGGTCGGACGAACTGGCCGCCGACGGGGCCGGCGTCCTCACCCCGATCGACTACGGCGACGTCTGCCTGAACGCCGACCTCGGCTGGTTCGAGGCGAAGGGGCTCGCCGTCCCGCAGACCTTCGACGACCTGCTCAAGCCGGAGTACGCCGGCCTGCTGGTGGTCTCCAACCCCGCCTCCTCGACCCCGGGCCTCGCCCTGCTGACGGCCACCGTCGCCGCCGAGGGCGATGCCTACCTCGACTACTGGAAGCAGCTGAAGGCCAACGGCGTGAAGGTCGTCCCGGGCTGGACGGAGGCCTACACGGTGGAGTTCTCCGGCTCCTCCGGCAAGGGCTCCTACCCGCTGGTGCTGTCTTATGCGAGTTCCCCGGCCTCCGAGCTGGGTGACGACGGCAAGCCGAGGACCGCGAACCTGCCGCAGACCTGCCTGCGCCAGGTGGAGTTCGCAGGCGTGGTCGCCGGTGCCCAGAACGAGGTCGGAGCGCGCGCCTTCGTCGACTGGCTGCTCAGCCCCGAGGTGCAGGCGCAGATCCCGGAGAACATGTGGATGTACCCGGTCGACGCCGAGGCCCCGCTGCCGCAGGCCTGGGCCGACTTCGGCACGTCCGTCGAGAAGCCGTGGTACGTCCCGGCCGAGACGATCGCGGCGAACCGGGACGCGTGGATCCGCGACTGGACGGCTACGGTCATCGGGTGACCTGCCAGGTGCCCGGCACAGACCGGTTGGATCAGCCCCGTCGGGCGGAGCGCGCGCGCCGGCCCCCTGATCCGACCGGTCTGCGCGGGGGCCGGCGGTGACGGCGGCGGCGGTCTCCCGGCGCTCGCTGGGCGGACCTCCGTGGGTCTGGGTCGCGGTGGCCGCCGTCCCGATCGCCTTCCTTGTCGTCTTCTTCGCCTGGCCGGTCGCCGCCCTCGTCGCGCGTGGATTCGTGGACGAGGCCGGCAACCCCAGCTTCGCCCAGGTGCAGGCGGTGCTGACCGCCCCCCGGACGTGGCGGATCGTCGGCCAGACCCTCGCCCAGGCGGTGGCGGGGACGGCGGTGGCGGTCGGGCTCGGCGTCCCCGGCGCCTACGTCCTGTACCGACGCCGGTTCCCGGGCCGGCGGCTGGCCCGTGCGGTGGTGGCCGTCCCGTTCGTCCTCCCGACCGTTGTCGTCGGGGTCGCGTTCAGCTCGCTGCTGGCGGTCAACGGCCCGCTCGGCTGGCTCGGCCTGCGGGAATCGTTCGCTGCGATAGTCGCGGCGCTGGTGTTCTTCAACTACTCCGTCGTCGTCCGGACGGTCGGGACGCTGTGGGCACGGCTCGACCCGCGGGCAGAGGACGCCGCCCGCACGCTCGGCGCCTCCCGCGCCCGGGTCTTCGCCACGGTGACGCTGCCCGCGCTGGCGCCGGCGATCGCCTCCGGCGCCGCGCTGACCTTCCTGTTCTGCGCCACCGCCTTCGGCGTCGTGCTGGTGCTGGGAGGAACCTCCTGGGGGACGATCGAGACCGAGATCTGGTACCAGACCACCCAGTTGCTCGACCTGCCGGCGGCAGCGGCGCTGTCGATCCTTCAACTCGTGGTCGTGAGCGCGTCCCTGCTGGTCGCCAATCGCACCAGGGCCCGCGCCGAGCGGGCGCTGCGGCTGCTGGGCAGTCCGGCGGACGCCCCGCTGCGGGCCGCGGACTGGGCGCCGGCGCTCGTCACCGGCGTGGTCGTGCTCGGCCTGCTGGTGCTGCCGATGGCGAGCCTGGTGGCCCGGTCGTTCGTCACGCCGGATGGTGTCGGCTGGGAGAACTACGCCGCCCTCGCCGGCCGCGCCCAGGGCACCACCGTGAGCGTCTGGCAGGCGTTGTGGAACTCCCTGGTGACCGCCACCGCCGCGACCGCGATAGCGATCCTGCTCGGGCTGATGGTGAGCTACGTCCTCTCCCGCCGGCCGGCGTCCCCGAGCGGACGATGGGTGCTGCAGGGAGCCGACTCGGTCTTCATGCTGCCGCTGGGAGTGTCGGCGGTCACGGTCGGCTTCGGCTTCCTGATCACCCTCAACCGGCCACCGCTCGACCTGCGCTCCTCGTGGGTTCTGATCCCGATCGCGCAGGCTCTGGTGGCGCTGCCGCTGGTGGTGCGAACCCTGCTCCCGACCCTGCGGGCGATCGACCCCCGGCTGCACGAGACCGCCGCCACCCTCGGCGCCGGGGCCGGCCGGGTGACGGCGACCGTCGACCTGCCGTTCGCACTCCGCGGCCTCGGGCTGGCCCTCGGGTTCGCATTCGCGACCTCCCTGGGCGAGTTCGGCGCCACGTCCTTCCTCGCCCGCCCCGACCACCCCACCCTGCCGGTGGTGGTCTACCGGCTGATCTCGCGGCCCGGCGCCGAGAACTTCGGCATGGCGATGGCGGCCTCGGTGCTGCTCGCGGTGCTGACAGCAGCTGCGATGGCCGTCGCGGAATGGCTCGGCCCCAGGGAGGTGAACCCGTGGTGACAGGACTCGTCGTCACCGACGCGGTCGTCAGGTACGGCCCGGTGACAGCCGTCGACCGGGTGTCGCTGACGGTCGCCCCGGGCGAGATCGTTGCCCTGCTGGGGGCCTCCGGGTCGGGCAAGTCCTCGCTGTTGCGGGCGGTGACCGGCCTCGAACCGCTGGCCGGGGGCGCCGTCAGCTGGGACGGCGAGGACGTCACCGCCGTCCCCGTCCACGCCCGCGGGTTCGTGATGATGTTCCAGGACGGGCAGCTGTTCCCCCACCTCAGCGTGGCCGGCAACGTCGGCTACTCCCTCCACCGCCTCGACCGGGCGAGCCGCGACCGTCGGGTCGAGGAGCTGCTCGACCTGGTGGGGCTCGCCGGGTACGGCCCGCGTCCGGTGACGGCGTTGTCCGGGGGGCAGGCGCAGCGGGTCGCGTTGGCTCGCTCGCTCGCCCCGCAGCCGCGGCTGCTGATGCTGGACGAACCGCTGTCGTCGCTTGACCGCGGGCTGAGGGAGCGGCTGGTCGGCGTCCTCGAGGCGACCCTGCGCGCCACCGGGACCCCGGGCCTGTACGTCACCCACGACCAGGACGAGGCATTCGCGATAGCCGACCGGATAGCCGTGCTGTCGGCGGGACGGCTGCTGCAGGTCGCCGACCCCGCCACGCTGTGGAAGCATCCAGCCGACGCCGAGGTGGCGGGCTTCCTCGGCTACGGGCCGTTCCTCGCGGTGTCCGACGCCCGGGCGCTGGGATGGAGCGGCGACGACGGCGACGTGGCGGTCGCGATCGGGCCGGAGGGACTCGTCGAGGACCCGGCCGGAACCAGCGTCCCGGTGGTCGCCGCCCGCGCCGGAAGGGGGCGCTACGAGGTCGACGTCCGCCTCCCCGGGGGCGCGCTGGCCGGGCTCGGGACACCGTCGGCGCCAGGCCCGCAGGTCAGCGTCCGGATCGATCCGGCAGGCTGCGCCGTCGTCCCGCGTTGAATCGTTTGACGACCCGGCAGCGGCTGTGCAAGGTTGGCGCCACATTTCTATGCCCGGAGGCATCCGTGTTGGTGGTCTGCCCTAATCCGACTGTTGACCGCCAAGTCTTCCTGGCGGCCCTCGAACCCGGGACCGTGCTCCGGGCGGGCGCCAACAAGGCGTTCGCCGCGGGCAAGGCGGTCTCGGCCGCGCGGGGCTCGCTGGCCAACGGCGCCCGCCCCGAGGTCCACGTCCTGCTGCCGGACGAGGGTGCCGAATGGTACGAGGCCGCGCTGCATGCCGAGGGGATGAACCTGGTCTCCCACCGCTACCCCGGGATCGTCCGCGAGACCGTCCTGGTCTACGAGGAGTCGGGTCGCGTCACCGTCATCAACGGCAACGGCGCACTGGTCGAACGGGAACGCTGGTACGAGTTCGTCCGGGCGGTGTGCGCCCGCATCCTGCCCGGCGGATGGGTGGTCTGCAGCGGGAGCTTCCCGCCCGGCATCGACGAGGCGGACATCACCGACTTCGTCACCCGGGTCGCCCGCGCCGGCGGCAAGCTCGCGCTCGACACCGGGCCGGCGTGGCTGGCGGCGGGGATCGCGGGGCGTCCGATGCTGGTGTCGCCCAACCTGGCCGAGGCGGAGGCGGTGTTGTCGAGGACGGACGCCCCGGAGCCGGTCGAGCCAGGCGCGGACGCGCTCCGGCGAGCGGAGCTGGCCGCGATCAAGCTGCAGTCCCGCGGCGTCCACTACGTCACGGTCACCGCCGGCGCCGCGGGGGTGGCGTGGGCAACCCCGGACGGGACCGGCAGGCTGGCCGGCATCGAGGTCGAGGTCCGCAACCCGATCGGGGCGGGCGACGCCTTCATGGGCGGCATGGTCTCCTGGCTCGAGGTCGGCTGGTCCTTCCCCGAGGCCGTCCGCTGGGGGATGGCGACCGCGTGCGCGGCGATCGGCCAGTGGTCGCCCGGTGCCGCCTCCGCCGAGGACGCCGCGCGCTACCACGCCCGCCTCTCGCCCAACGGCGCCACCGCCTGAGCCGACAGGCGGCCTTCGTCGCTGACAGCCAGCCTCCATCACTGACAGCCAGCCTTCCTCGCCGAGGGCCATCGCCTGGGCGCTGGCTCTCGCTGAACGGGGAGGCTCACGGACCTCGCGACCGCCATTGGCAGCCAGCCTCCATCACGGACAGCCGGCCTTCCTCGCCGAGGGCCATCGCCTGGGGGCTGGCTCTCGCTGAACGGGGAGGCTGACAGACCTCACGACCGCCATTGACAGCCAGCCTCCCTCACTGACAGCCGGCCTCCATCACTGACAGCCAGCCTTCGTCGCCGAGGGCCATCGCCTGGGCGCTGGCTCTCGCTGAGAGGGGAGGCTGACAGTCCTCACGACCGCCAGTGGCAGCCGGCCTTCGTCGCCGACAGCCAGCCTTCGTCGCCGAGGGCGATCGCCTGGGGGCTGGCTCTCGCCGGCGAAGGGCGTCGCGGTGGGGTGCACTAGGATTGTCTCCATGAGTGCGCGCACCGAGGTGATCGTCCCGATCGGGATGAACCGTCGGGTGCTGTGTTGTTGCTGTTGTTGAACCAGCAATCAACCCGATCCCCAGCGGCCGCAGGTGCGACCGCGCCAGCCAGAGGACACCCGCTCTCATGACCACTCCCACGCCGTCGGTGAACGGCTCCGCCCGAAACCAGCGGACGGTCCTGCCGGACGAGATCTGGAACCGGGTTCGCGCCGAGGTTGCCGCTGACGCGGCGGCAGAGCCCGCGCTCGCCGGCTTCCTGTCAGCGGCAGTGCTCGACCACGACCGGCTCGAGGACGCGCTCGGCGCGATCCTCGCCGACAAGCTCGCCAGCCCTTCCATCCCCGCCGCGACCCTGCGCGACCTGATCGGACGCGCGCTCAACGACGACCGCTCGATCGCGGTGGCCGTCCGCGAGGACCTGCGCGCGATCATCAGCCGCGATCCCGCCGCCCGCGGGTACGCCACCCCGCTGTTGTACTTCAAGGGATTCCACGCCCTGCAGGCCTACCGTGTCGCGCACCACTACTGGGTCGAGGGACGGTCGCCACTGGCGCTCTACCTGCAGAGCCGGATCTCGGAGGTGTTCGCCGTCGACATCCACCCCGGTGCCCGGATCGGCAAGGGCATCATGTTCGACCACGCGACCTCGGTGGTGATCGGCGAGACCGCCGTCGTCGAGGACGACTTCTCGATGCTGCACGAGGTCACCCTCGGCGGCACCGGCAAGGTCGGAGGCGACCGGCACCCCAAGATCGGCCGCGGGGTGATGATCGGCGCGGGCGCGAAGGTGCTGGGCAACATCCGGGTGGGCGAGGGCGCGAAGGTGGGCGCGGGCAGCGTGGTGCTGGACGACGTCGCCCCCTACACCACCGTCGCCGGGGTGCCGGCCCGGCCGGTGAGCTACCCCGTGCACGGCCTTCCGGCGATGGACCTGGAGACGCTGGAGGACGGGCTCGCCTGAGTCCGCCGGACGTCAGCCGTCCCAGCGGGCGAGTGCGCGGACGGCGTCGACCGTGTCGGCCTCCTCTGCGGTCTTGTCGTCGCGGTAGCGGACCACCCGGGCGAACCGCAGCGCCATCCCGCCGGGATACCGCGGTGAGCGCTGGACCCCGTCCAGTGCGATCTCCACCACCTGTTCGGGACGCACGCGAACCACCCAGCCGTCATCGGCGGTCTTGAGCTGCTCGAACCGGGCGGTCTGCCAGGCCAGCATCTCGTCGGTCATCCCCTTGAAGGTCTTCCCGAGCATCACGAAGCCACCGGTGGCAGGGTCGCGAGCCCCGAGGTGGATGTTCGACAGCCAGCCCTGGCGTCTCCCGCTGCCGCGCTCGACCGCCAGCACCACGAGGTCGAGGGTGAGGACCGGCTTCACCTTCACCCACCCGGCACCGCGGCGTCCGGCCTGGTAGGGCAGCGCGAGATCCTTCAGCACCACGCCCTCGTGGCCGCCGGCCAGCACGAGTCTGGTGAACTCGGCGGCCTCGGCCGGATCGGCGGTGACCAGGCGGGCCACCCGGCCGGGCTCGGGGACGAGCGCCGCGAGCCGGTCGTGCCGCTCGGCGGTGGGCGCGTCGACCAGGTCCTCGCCGTCCACCTCCAGCACGTCGAAGAAGAAGGCGCTCAACGCCAGCCCGTCGGGGTCCGCCGCGGACGCGCTCCGGGCGGCGGTCTCCTGGAAGGGCTTCGGGCGGCCGTCCGGGCCGAGGGCGAGAGCCTCGCCGTCCAGGACGCAGGTGGCGCACGGCAGCGCCGCGACCGTGGCTGCCACCTCGGGTAGCCGGACGGTGATGTCGTCGAGGCTGCGGGAGTAGATGCCGATCTCGTCCCCGCGCTTGTGGGCCTGGATCCGGATCCCGTCGAGCTTCGCCTCGACAGCCACCGCTGTCCCGGCGCCGAGCCTGGCCAGCCCCTCGTCCAGTGTCGGGGCGCTGGAGGCGAGCATCGGCAGCACCGGACGGCCGACCTCGAGCCGGATCGCCGCCAGTGCGTCCGCCCCGCCGGCGACCGCGGCCACAGCGACCGCAGGCACCGAGCCGGCGAACATGGCCGCTCGTCGGACCAGTTCGGACGGGAGTTCGTAGGCCTGCGCGATCGCCTGCAGCAGGACGCCCTCGAGCGCGCCCTGACGGGTCTCGCCGACGATCAGCCCACCCAGGAAACGCTGCTCGGGCGCTGTGGCCCGTTCCATCAGGGACGCCAGGCCGGCCTGGCGGGCCAGTTGCGAGCCCGGGCCCACCAGCCCGCCGAGGTGGTCGAGGGCGGCATCCACCTCGAGCACGGTGAGCGACGACTCGGCCGCGGCGGCGAAGCCGCCCAGGGACCGCCAGCCGATTCCGGTGCGGCGCTGCCGCAGCCGTCCGGCGAGGTAGTGCGCCACGACGTCCACCTCGTCGACGTTCGCTCGGGCGAGCAGCCCGGCCAGGATCGCGACCTTGGCGTTGCGCGAACTGGTCGCGGCGACCTGTCCGGAAGCGTCCACCACCTCGGAGAAGAGCATGGCTCCTTCCTAGCGGCTGCCACCGACATCCGAAAGTGCCCGCCCGCTTCACGGGGACGGTTCCCAAACTGGTTCACTGGAACCGTCCCCGGACCGGTTCACTGGGGACGGTTCCGAAACCGGTTCACTGGAACCGTCCCCAAACCGGTTCACCGGGGACGGTCCGCAAACCAGGACGCGGAGCCGTCGTCGATGATCCGTCGGCAGCCTGCCGGCTCAGCGCGTCGTGCAGGCACTCCCGTTCAGCCAGAAGATCCACGGCTCGGTGGCCGAACCCGTGCCGGTGACGACGAACGCCGCCTTCTTCCCGGGCTTGAGCGCCGTGTGCCGCCTGGCCGTCACGGTCACCGCCGTCCCCTTCTGGACGAAGGAGCCGCCGATCACCGCCTTCACCTTCTGCTTGCCGTCGAAGTACCACGACAGCTTCCACGGCTTGAGCGTGGTGGTGCCGTTGTTGGCGAGGACGACGGTGGCCGCGAAGCCCTTGCCGATCCTGCGACTGGTGACCTTCACCTGGCAGGTGAGGGCCGAGAGGGTCGGGTTGGCGTATGCGATCAGCTCCCGGGCCTGCTCGGGGAACCACTGGCCGGCGGCGGGATCCTCGATGCCGCGCTCAGGGTCGAGCGGACCACCGGTGCCGCGGTAGCACTTGCCGTCCGACTCCCCCGGGACCTTGATCCACAGGTAGGCGTCGAGCAGCGGGTCGCCGGTCGTGGTGGACGGACGCTGCCCGACCCCGCGGTCGGGCGGATTGCACCACGTCTCGGGGTCGGCGCCGGCAGGGGCACCCGGGTAGGGGGCGGACGGACCGGCCCACGGGCCCTGGCCGTTGCGGCTGGTGTCGATCACGAAGTGTGCCATCGCGGACGGGTCGCGGGTCAGGCCGGTGTCGGCGTACGCCTTGTCGTAGGCGGCGTCGGACAAACCCCAGGTCGAGAAGTCGTTGGGGTCGGCAGGGTAGTACTGGCTGGCGCACCAGGCCGGCTCCCACCACGAGTTCTGCGACAGGTGGATGCACTGGCTGATCCAGCTGCCGTACTTGGCGAGCCGCTCGGTCTGGACGTAGTTCGACGCGTTGAGGAAGAACCCGTCGGCGCGTTCGACGCCGGCCTTGATCAGCCGGTCGCTCATGTCGCCCACGCCGAGCCAGCCGCTGTGGGTGCCGTCGAGGTACACCGAGGTTGCCGGCAGTGCCTTCAGGGTGTCGACGGCGTAGTTGAGTTGCGCGAACCGCTCGGAGGCGGCCGTCGCCGGGTCGGCCTCGGCCGGCTGGCACCACTCGGTGTCGCCGTTGATCGTGGTGTAGTGCGGGATGATGCCGAGTCCGTCCGGTTCGAGGATGACGGTCGCGGCGCGCTTGCCGATCCCGGCGGCGACGCCGTCTATCCAGGCCTTGTACTCGGCGGTGCTGGTGGCGCCGCCGGCGGAGTACTGGGCGCAGTCGCGGAACGGGACGTTGTACGCGACCAGGACGGGCATCCTGCGGAGGGCTGCTGCGGCGCCGACGATCTCGCCGACGGCGGCCTTGGCCTCGGCCGGGGTGCCGCGGGTGATCCAGTCGGCGGACGGGATGCTGCCGAGCAGTTGGGCGTCGGCGCGGGCCTGGCCCTTCAGTGACCGGGCGGCCTCGAGGGTCGTGCTGTAGGGGTTGAGGAAGAGGTCGGAGCCGGCGAGTCCGCCGGTGCTGGCGTGGGCTGTGCTCACGGGGATCAGGCTAGCCGCGGCGAAGGCGGCGGCGGCGAGGACGGCCAGGGTTCGCCTGGACGGACGGGGGACCGGCATCTGGGTGCTCCTTGCGATCGTCATTGAACCAGGGGTGGTGGAGCGTCCGGTGGGGGACCGGGCCACGATGAGAGCGCTCTCATCACGGAACTGTCTACCACTGTGCGGCGGCGTGCGCCGCCGCGTCAAGGGTGCGGGCGGAACTACCGGGCGCGCTGGACGCGGGCCTCGTCCCAGACCGGGCGATCCGACTCGTAGACGGTGCCGTCGCTGCCGAAGACCAGGAAGCGGTCGAAACCGCGGGCGAACCAGCGGTCGTGGGTCACCGCCAGGACCGTGCCCTCGAATCCCGCCAGCCCCTCCTCGAGGGCTTCGGCCGACTCGACGTCGAGGTTGTCGGTGGGTTCGTCGAGCAGTAGCAGGGTGGCCCCGGAGAGTTCGAGCAGCAGGATCTGGAAGCGCGCCTGCTGGCCGCCGGAGAGCGACTCGAACGCCTGCTCGGCCGCCCCAGCGAGTTCGTAGCGGTCCAGCGCGCGGGCGGCCGGTTCGCGTCCCAGGCCGGCCCGGCCGCGCCCGTCCGGGGTGAGGTCGCCGCGGTGCAGGATGTCGAGCAGGGTGCGTCCGACCAGCTCGGGGTGCTCGTGGGTCTGCACGAACCAGCCAGGACGGACGCGGGCGCCGAGCCGTGCCCGTCCGGTGTGCTCCACCGGCTGGACGGCCTCCAGGCCACCGACCGGCTCGTGCTCGAGGTCGGGCAGCGACCCGCCCCGGGCGAGCAGCCGCAGGAAGTGCGACTTGCCGGAGCCGTTCGAGCCCAGCACGGCCACCCGCTCGCCGTACCAGACCTCGAGGTCGAACGGCTTCATGAGCTCAAGCGACCCGGCGTCGCGGGCGGGCGGGAGCCGAAGTTCGAGCCGCTCGCAGACGAGGGCGCGCTTGCCCGTCCGTCCCCCGGACAGCCGGATCCTCAGCTTCTGCTCCCTGGGCTGTTCGACCGGCGGCCCGGCGTCCTCGAATCGTCGCAGCCGGGTCTGTGCGGCCTGGTAGCGGCTCGCCATGCCGTCGTTGTAGGTCGCCTTCTGCTTCAGCGTCTGGACGAGCGTCCTCAGCTTGGCGTGCTCCTCGTCCCAGCGGCGGCGCAGCTCGTCGAACCGCTCGAACCGGTCGCGGCGGGCGTCGTGGTAGGTGGCGAAGCCGCCGGGGTGGGTCCAGACCCGGTTGCCGGCCGCGCCGAGTTCGACGGTCACCACTCGGGTCGCGGTGTTGGCGAGCAGTTCGCGGTCGTGGGAGATGAACATCACGGTCTTGGGGGACTCCCGGATCCGCTCCTCGAGCCAGAGCTTGCCAGGCACGTCGAGGTAGTTGTCGGGCTCGTCGAGTAGCAGCACCTCGTCGGCCCCGCGCAGCAGGTACTCCAGCACGAGCCGCTTCTGCTCGCCGCCGGAGAGCGTGCGCAGCGAGCGGTACCTCGCGCGGGCGTACTCCACCCCGAGGGCCGCGGTGGTGCAGACGTCCCACACCACCTCGATGTCGTAGCCGCCCGCGTCGCCGTACTCGGCGAGGGCTTCGGCGTAGGCCAGCTGGGCGTCGAGCTCGTCGCTGTCCATCAGCACCCGCTCGCAGGCGTCCACCGCCGTCGCGGCGGCGCGGACCCTGGGCGGCGCGACCGACAGCAGCAGGTCGGCGACGGTCGGGTCGTCCAGCTCTCCGGTCGGATCGGCGACGCCGTGGCCGACGAACTGCCGCATCACGCCGAGCCCGCCCGAGCGGGTCACGACGCCCGCGTGCGGGGCGAGGTCGCCGGTGATCAGGCGCAGCAGGGTGGTCTTGCCGGCGCCATTGGCGCCCACCAGGGCGACCTTGGCGCCGTCCCCGACCCGGAACGAGACGTCGTCGAGCAGCACCCGTCCGTCCGGCAACTCGAACCGGACTCCAGCGACGTCGACGTGACCCACACGGCCACGCTACCGGTCGGGGAGGGCCGGAATCACCGCACCCCTGCCTGCGGTCGGGAGGCGCGCAGCAACTCTCCGACGACCGATTCCGACTGCGGCACGCCCGGGTCGCGGTTGGTCATCACGACGATGCCGTTGCCGCCGCGCGGATGCACCTGTGCGGCGCACTGGAAGCCCACTCCCCAGCCCTGCGTGTAGACGCGGGGTTCGCCCCGGTCGGGGAGGAACACCCCGAGCCCGGCGGCCGGCTCGGCGGCGCTGGGACGCATCAACTCGGCGGCGGTGCCGGGTGAGAGCAGGACGCCCGCTCCGTCCCACGAGGCGAGCAGGTCGCACAGCACGACCGCGAAGTCGGTCGGGGTGCACCACAGGCCCGACCCTGCAAGGCCGGGGTAGCGGCTCCACCCTCCGTCGACCGGGACGCCGGAGGTGTGGTGGCCGGTCGCGGCCGGTGCGACGGTCGCCCCGTCCTGGCGCAGGACGGCGGTCGTGAGCCCGAGCGGCCCGAACACGAGGTCGGACAGCACGACCGGGAAGGGCTTGCCGGTGACGACCTCGACGACGTGCTCGACCACCGCGTAGCCGGCGTCGGAGTAGGAGAACTCGATGCCCGGCGGCCGGATCGCCCGCACCGGGCCGGCGTGGGACGACGTGGTGCCGCGCAGCAGGTCGATCACGGCGGGCACCGCCTCGCCGGGGGCGAGCGGCTCGAACGAGCCCGCGGCGTCGTCGATCCCGGCCTGGTGGCTCAGCAGGTCCCGGACGGTGACCGCCCGGGTCCTGGTCCCGTCCAGTCTCGGCAGCCGCCAGCCGGGGGTCAGGCCGTCCAGATCGGCGTCGAGGTCGAGGTCGCCCCGCTCGACGAGCCGCAGCACCGCGACGGCGGTCACCAGCTTGGTCATGGAGCAGGCGTGGAAGAGCGTCCGGTCGTCGATCGGTTCGGCCGAGCCCGCCGTGACGACGCCGGCAGCCTCGGCCCGGGCCACCCGTCCGTCCTCGATGACGGCGATGCTGATGGCCGGGGTGGCGGGGTCGGTGGTGAGGCTGGCGAGGTCGGGTGCGAGGGTCATCCGTCGATTCTGGCGCCTGGTACTGACAGGTCCGCAGGCGAGTGGCTGCGGGACGGGACCGCGAGGTCGCCGAGCGCTTGACCGCCACGCCGAGGCGACCAGGGAGCGCCTCCTGCGGTGTGACGTGCGAGCCCGCCAGCAGAGGGTCCCCCGTCGCGGTTCGCAGGAGAACCCACGCCGCCGGCAACTCCCCGATCCAGCCCCCCGGCGCCTCGACCCAGCCTCGTGCAGCCTGTGTCGCGACGAAGAGGTGGATCGCGTCGATCACCGGCTCACGCCTGTACTGCAGGCCGTAACACCATTGGATGATGGGCAGGCGCGCTGGACGCGACCGTCGGGACGCGCTCGTGCTCGCGGACGCTCCACAGCGACCGTGCTTGAGGGAGGTTCGACAGGCTGCGCCAACGTCTGCGCAGGCTGGAGTGGGCTGACCCGCGCTCTCGATGGCACGGCTTGACGGTGCGAGGAAGGCCGCCCCGCCAAGGTCCTAGACCCTAGTCAGAGCGGCTTCCCGCTGGTCGGGGTGACAGGATTTGAACATCTCACCTAGGCCAATTCTGGAGCCTCTCTGACAAGCCCAAATGCCGCTTTGACAAGGCACTTCGATCAAGCCATCAGAACGGCTGCGTAGGCAGAAGTGGGCACGTTAGGGCACGCGAAGCTGGGTTGAACGCCATCGCCGCTCCTGCGCGCCCTGCCTGTGGATCTTGAGGAGTTGGCCGGCATTCTTGAGGGCGACCCCGTGATGGGCGGAGGGCGGATTGACCTCCAGACCGGCGAGGTCTGGCCGCAAGCTGCGCTCGACTATGTCGAGGAGGTGGCAGAGGCCGACCCGGAGGACGATGACGACGGCCGCTGGTTGGAGGTCTTCTGCGAGGGCTCTCGCCAGGGCTACCGCGACATGGAGTTCTTCATTGGGAGCCTGAAGGACGCTCGACTGGCTGATCGCTTGGAGAGGGTCATCCAGGGTCGAGGAGCGTTCCGGCGGTTCAAGAACGACGTGGCCGGCTCGCCGGACCTCCTGGGCCGCTGGTACGGCTTCAGTGACGACCGCCAACGAGGGCGGGCCCGAGCTTGGCTTGCGGGCGAGGGCTTTGCCCCGTCGCCGCCGGAGCCACACCCAGCATCCTGAGTTCGGCGGCCGTGCCGCAGGTCGCATCTCGTTGCAGGCCGTCCCTGAGGCCGGGCCCGTTACGACTTGTCCGACGATCTGCCATACACCCGGTGCAAATCGGCCTCAAGGAATTGCGTTGGCACGATTCTCAGGGTCGTCGCCTAGGAGGACCTCGCCGGTACGGACCAGCGCCAGGTCAGTCACGGCGCTCCCGTCCTGAGGGCTTTTCGGGTTGGTCTCCGTCACGCGACCTTGCTTCCGTAGCGCTGCCGGGCTGCCTCTCCTGAGGTACCGACGAAGAGCCCGATGGCCGACCATGACATTCCGGCTC
>JAVHXR010000384.1 GCA_031119515.1 Propionicimonas sp. | reverse complement strand
CCTCGCAGCCTCGATGGTCACCCTGGCAACGGCCGTCACGCTGCTGCAGCTGCTGGTCGCGGTGCAGGGGGCGGTGGAGGCAGCCGAGATCGCCAGCGTGCTGAGCGGCACGGTGACTGATCTGCTGATCGCGGTCGTCGGCACGGTGGCACTGTGGGCGCTGGCGCTGCCCGCGCCGGTCGCGGCCCCCGGGTCGCGGCGCGCGGTGGTCGACGAAGTCCCGGCGGTGGCCGGGCCAGAGTCGGCACCCGCACCGGTCTGGGGCCGGGACGACGCGGTGGGGGCGGCCTGGCGGACGGCGGACGAGGCCGCGGCGGGAGCGCCGGGGAGCGCGTCCTTCCCGGCCGAACCGCCGGACGAGGCGGACGCGTGGCGGCCGCCGTCCGGCTGAGCGCGGGAGCGGATGGTAGCGCACCGGGGTTGACTTACCCGGAATGACAGGCGTGTAATTCCCTTCAAGTAGTTTCGTGTGGTCGGACCGCGCGAACGGCAGGGTCGAGGAGGGCGAAATGCGCGAGCTGTTCCTGATTGTCGGCGAGGACGATGAGGGCGGCGCACTGGGCTGGCAAGAGCGCGCCCTGTGCGCGCAGACCGACCCGGAGGCGTTCTTCCCCGAGAAGGGCGGCTCGACCCGGGAGGCCAAGAAGGTGTGCCAGTCCTGCGAGGTGCGCAGCGACTGCCTCGAGTACGCCCTGGGCAACGACGAGCGTTTCGGGATCTGGGGTGGCCTCAGCGAGCGGGAGCGTCGCCGGCTGAAGAAGCGGGCGATCTGATCCTGCGGCAGCCGGGACGTGCCGGTTGCGTCGCTGGGGATGCCAGCTGACCGCGTCCTGCTGACCAGGCCCGCCGAGTTCGCTCCGCGCGAGGCCGGGCCATACTCTGGGACCACCCGACCCGGAAGGTCTCCCCTGTGAGCGACGCCCCCTCCCCCGACGAGGATCCGTGGGCCTGGTTGCGCACCCAGGTCTCCGACGGGGGCCGGGAGTGGGCGGACGCCGAGGTGACGGCGGTCATCGAACCGCTCCCCGGGGTGGACGTCCAGCGCTGCCGGCTGGCCGTCGAGGCCGGCGTCGCGCTGCCTGACACGATCGTGGTCGACGACGCCCGCGCCGACCAGGAGGGGGAGTGGCTGTGGCTGCTCCCGGCCGACACCGAGCCGTCCCCGACCGCGCTGCGACGGCTGCTGGTCACCCTGGGACGCCGCCCGGACCTCGACATCGTCGGCCCGCTGCTGGTCGAGCCGCGCCGGCGTGGGCCGGGCACCATGATCCGCCAGTTCGGCCAGACCATCACCGGCAACGGCCGGGTACGCGGGCTGGTTCCGGCCGGCGAGCTGTACCAGGGCCAGCTGCAGACCACCGAGTGCCTGGCGGTTGACGCCGCCGGCATGCTGGTCCGCGGCGAGGTGTGGCGCGAACTGGGCGGCTTCAACCGTGGGCTGCCGGCCGGCCACCGTGGTGTCGAGTTCTGCTGGCGGGCGCGGCTGGCCGGCCACGAGGTGGCCGCCGAGCCGGACGCGCAGGTGATCAGCCGTGCCGAGCCGGCCGACGTCGGCGATGCCCGCGCTGCCGGCCTGGCGATCGTCGCCGCCCACCAGCGACCCGGACGGCGCTGGCTGGGCAGGTTGCGGCTGGTGCTGATGAGCCTGCTGGCGGCGCTCGGCTACGCCCTCGGAAAGGACGGCGAGCGCGCCGCCGGCGAACTGGCCGGCCTGGGGCGCTGGATCGGTCGACGCAGGCTGCGGGGCTCGCTGGCGAGGGCTGCCCGCGCCGTCCCAGGGACGGCGCAGACCAGGGCGCGGGTGCGCGCGCTGCGGCCGGGCTTCGGCGCCGGCCTGAGACGGTTCGGCGAAGGCGTCGCCGACCGCGTCTCCGACTGGTTCGCCACCTTCACCGGCCCGACGGAGGCGCCGAGCCTGGACGAGATGACAGGGGACGACTTCGCCGGTCGCGGCCGGACCGAGCCGCGGGTCTCCGCGCTGGTGGCGGGCGGAATCCTCACGGTGGTGCTTGCGTTCGCCGCCGGGCGGCTGCTCTTCGGGGGCGGTTCGCTGCGCGCCGAACGCCTGCTGCCGGCGCCGTCGGGCTGGCTCGACCTGGTCGCCGGTTACGTCGACCCGGTGCCGGGATCGGGCGCGCTGAGCGGTCCCGCCTGGACCGGCCTGGCCGGGCTCGCCTCGTTCGTCACGGCGGGACGTCCGGAGTGGCTGGTCACCGTCCTGCTGATGGGCTGCGTCCCGCTGGCCTGGTTCGCCGCCTTCCGCTTCCTGCGCCAGATCCTCGCGAGCGCGACGATGGCCGCCATCGGCGCGTTCTGCTACGCGGTAGCACCAGCCCTCGCCGGCGCGCTGAACACAGGGTCGGTCGGAGTCGCGCTGTGGACGGTGCTGCTGCCGGTGTTCGCCTACGGGCTCCGGGCCTGGCTGGCCGAGCCCCTGCTCTGGCGACGGGCGGCGGCGGTCGCGCTCTGGGCGCTGATGCTGGCCGCGCTGGTCCCGCTGAGCTGGGCGGTGCTCGTGCCGCTCGTGGCGGTCGTCGCCGCCCGGGCCGGTCGCGGCGGCGCCTGGGCACGGGCGGTGCTCGTCGTGGCTGCCCCCGCGCTGCTGGTGGCCGGCCCGTGGCGCGACACCCTGCTGGCCTACCCGGGTCGGCTGCTGACCGGGATCGAACCCTCCCTGGCGGGCGCCGTGGCACCGCAGGGTTGGGAGGTGCTGCTCGCCCGCGGCACCGCGACGCCCCCGCCGCTGTGGCTCTCGATCGTCGTCATCGCCGGGTTGTGGGTGGTGGCGACGGCCGGCGCGCTGCGACGGGGTGGGGCCGCCGCCGTCGCCCTCGCGGCTGCGGGGGTGGCGACGATCACGTCGCTGGCGCTGACCCGGGTGCTGGTCGAGGTGCCTCCGGGGGACTGGGTCAGGCCGGATGCGCTGGAGTGGCAGGTGGCGATGATCGGCGGCCTGGTGCTGGCGGCCTCGGTGGGGCTGGACGGGGTCGGCGACGAGTTGCGCGGCGCCAACCTCGGACTGCGTCACCTCGGCACCCTGCTCCTGATCGGCGTCACGGCGGCGGTGGTGGCGCTGGCCGGCGGCTGGTGGGTGGTGGCGGGGGAGACCGGACTCGAACGCGGCCCGGTGAGCGCGCTGCCGCCGTTCGTCCGCAACGCCCAGGTGTCCGACACCCCGGGGCGCACGCTCGCCCTCGAGTTCACCGCCGAACAGGTCGGCTGGTCGCTGCTCGAGGACGACATGGCGCGACTGGGCGACGCGGAACGCGGCCTGGTCTTCTCCGGTGACCCCGAGGCCACCCGACTGGCAGCCTCGGTCGCCACCCGGCTGGCGACCGGGACCGGCGACGACGCGCTGCTCGACGACCTGCGAACCCTCGGGGTGTCCTACCT
>JAVHXR010000383.1:2831-3400 GCA_031119515.1 Propionicimonas sp. | reverse complement strand
GCGTCGTGATGGTCGCCGGCGAGGCATGGGGTGTGCCGCCCGCCTCCCGCACGATCGCGCTGGCCTGGTTCAACTCCGGCGGTTCCGTCCTGTCGACCGGGAACGACACCGGGCACTCCAACTACCCCCTGCCCGAGCTGATCGCCGCGATCGGTACCCGGGCCACCAACTACCCCTACGGCGGGTCCGTGCCCGCGAGCGCCGCGGTGCGATCGAGCGTGGTGCCGGCGGTCCCGGTGTGGACGCCGGGGGCGGCGTCGACGTACTCGCTGGACGAGTCGTCGCAGCCGGTGACGGCGGTGGCGGCGGGGGCGACGTGTGTGGGCACGGTCGTGGGGAACCCGGGGTGGTGTGCGGCGATCGCGAAGACGAACGGTGTCGGCGGTCGGTGGGTGCACATGCACACGAAGATCGGCTCGGGCGTGCCTGGTCAGCAGGGTGATGTGCCCGGCGCCGATGCTGCGCTGGCGTGGCTCGCGATCGGACGGTCCTGATCATGGCGACGATCTCCCGTACACGCCGCGGCGTGGTGGCCACGCTCCTGGCGATGGCTCTGGTGCTGCTCGCCG
>JAVHXR010000383.1:0-2821 GCA_031119515.1 Propionicimonas sp. | reverse complement strand
GCTTCGCCGCCACCGCGCTGACCTTGCTCGCACCCGCGGTCGGGGCGCGGGTCGCTCCTGCACGTAGCACCGAGGCGACCTTCCGTGACTCGACGGCGGTGCAGGTCGCGGTCGCTTCGTCCCGGTACGGGACGGAGATCTGTGTCATCCAGTCCCGCGAGGCGCGATCCGACATCGCCTTCACGATCGCCTCCAACGCGCCGTTGGGTGACAGGGGCTGGACGAACATCGTGGACAAGACGGCTGCCACGGCGACGGCGGACCTCGAGGGGTGCGACGTCGTGATGATCGCCGGCGAGGCGTGGGGTGTGCAGACGGCGTCGCGGGATCTCGCGCTCGCGTGGGCGCGTGCGGGTGGCTCGGTGCTGAGCACCGGCAACGACTCCCGTCCGACGACTCTGCCTGAGCTGATCGGGTCGGACGGGGAGACCGTCGCCGACGTGTACCCGTTCGGTGGATCGGTTCCGGCTGACCCGTCCGTTCGCAGCGCGTTGGTCCCGGCGTACCCGATGTGGACTCCGAGCGCGGCGGGGACGTACACGATCGACACCAGCGCTCGGCCCATCCTCAGCGCCGCTGCAGGTGCTGTGTGTGTTGGCTCTGCTGCTGGGTACCCCGAGTGGTGCGCGGCGCTGGCACGCACGTGGACCTCTGGGGGCCGCTGGGTGCACCTGCACACGAAGATCGGGTCGCTCGAGTCCCCGGGCGAGGTCCCCGGTGCGGACGCCGCGCTGGCCTGGCTCGCGATCGGACGGTCCTGACCATGGCCATGACCCCGATCTGCTCCGCGGCGGCCCGCACCGTCGCTGCCACCACGAACCACCGCGCGCCCACCCAGGGAGCGCGGACGAGCTGGGAGGGCGCGGCGGCCGGTTCGGTCTCCGTCGCTCAACACCGCGGTGACGACGCCGCGCTCTCCCTGACGACGACCGCGCGGCGCGGCACCCCCTGGCCGCCCGCGCGGTCTACCACCCGGGCGCAGGGGAGCGGCTTCCCCCTGACCGTCCCCCTGCGCCCGGGACACCCTGACCGCTCCGCCGGCGGGCCCGCACCGCCCCGCGTGGGCGCCTGCTGACGCAGCCACCCCGATCGAAGACCCCGGCCCCGTTCCCAGGCCTCCACCCACCAGCTCACGCCGTTCCCGTTCTGTCTGGAGTGCAACCATGAAGCACCGCTCGGTCACCCGACCCCCCGCACCGCGGGCTGTGTCGACGCACCACGCGGTCCTCACGCAGGGCCTGGCCGCCGCCGTGGTGGACGCACTCCACGTCACGAACGCGACCAGGCCCGAGCACGCCCCGATGGGAACCGGGTGCGTGCTCAAGGTGCCGGCGGCGCACACCGCGCCGCCGGCACCCCACACCCGCACTGGGGCGCAGCGATGACCGCCCCCACCGGCCGCGACGGCGCGCTCCTGGTCGTGCGCCCCGAAGACACCGCCGTCGTCTACACCAGCGGCGACCGCCACGAGTTCGACGTCGACGACCTGGCTACCGCCCGGATGGCGTCCATCCTGCGCATCCGTAGCGCCGCAGCCGCGGCCGGCAGCCCGCTCGCCGTGCTGATCGTCGAGGCCGGCACCGTGCGCGCAGCGACGATCGCCGAGGACCACCAGGACATCGGCGGCCAGCTCGATACCGCTCCGGCCGCGCGCATCGACGTCGACTCGGCCGGCACCGGCCGCGTCCACCTGCACGGCCTTCAGATCACCGTCGAGACCGTCGGCGACGTCCGCGCCGCCGCTCTCACGCTCCTCACCGATGTCGTTGCCGCCCTCGGCCACGGCCTCGACGTCACCGTCACCGACAACGGCACCACCCGCGTCCTGCGCCTGGACACCGGCGGCGTCACCCTGCTGCAGCAGCCCGCAGTAGCACCTGCGACCAAGCCCCGGGCCGTCAAGGCCGCCCCCCGCCCGCGCCGCGCCCGCGGACCGGTCTCCGCGCCCGTCGAGATCGTCCCTGCCCCGCCCGCAGCCGCGAAGGGCAACGAGGACGCCGCGAGCGCCGAGCCCGTGCTGGCCGAGCAGACCCCGCCGACCGCCGTGGTGGATGAGGTGACCCTGGAGCCGGTCGCGCAGACCGTCGAGGCCGCGCCCGCGGTCACCTCGACCGACGAGATCGAAGCGGTCGCGCGGACCGGCCCCGACCTGCCCGCCGTTGAGGACGACGATGTCTCCGACGTCGAGGTTCGCCTCGAGCGCGACGACGACGCGGCCGCACCGGTTGACGAGGCCGCGGCCGCCGCGGTCGCCGGCGCCGAGGATGTGGTCGTTCAGGTCGACACTCTGCCTGCGGATGACGACGACGCGGACGTCGTCGACGCCGAGCTCGTGGACGAGGACACCCCGCGCGACCAGACCAGTACTGGGACCGACGAGAGCCCTACCGAGGCGACAACCGACGAGCCCGCGCAGGTCGAGCGCCCGGCGTCGCGCGCCGCGCCCGCCCCGGCGCCCGCACCGGAGGCCCCCACCGAGGCCACCCCGCCGGCGCTGGTGTCCCTCGAGGCGCAGGCCGCGTCGAAGGAGCTCGTCACCGTCGCCGCGGTGTCTGACCAGGACGAAGAGGCGGTGCCCCCGTCTCGTGCGCGCCGTCTCCTGCAGCGCGTACGCCAGGGCACCACCGTCGTCGCGCTGGTCGCGGTCATCGCGGTCCTGACGGTCGCCGGGGTCTCCGGGGTTCAGGCCACCACCCACAGCGACGCCCTGGCCCGTTACGCGCTGATCAGCGCCGACCTCGAGGAGACACGCGAGGACGTGCGCGGCGTGCTCGAGGAGGCCACGGCCCTCGGCGACCTGAGCACCCAGGTCGCCGAGGGC
>JAVHXR010000382.1 GCA_031119515.1 Propionicimonas sp. | reverse complement strand
CCTGGTAGGCCCCGATCAGCAGCTGCTGGCCGGTCTGGCCGCGGGCGTAGAACGTCCGCTGCACCTGGACGCCGCCGAACGAGCGGGTGTCGAGCAGGCCGCCGTACTCGCGGGCGAACGGGACGCCCTGCGCAACGCACTGGTCGATGATGTTCGCGCTGACCTCGGCGAGCCGGTAGACGTTGGTCTCGCGCGCCCGGTAGTCGCCGCCCTTGACGGTGTCGTAGAAGAGCCGATAGGTCGAGTCGTTGTCGTTGCGGTAGTTCTTGGCCGCGTTGATGCCGCCCTGGGCGGCGATCGAGTGCGCCCGGCGGGGGCTGTCCTGGTAACAGAAGTTGAGGACGTTGTAGCCGGCCTCACCCAGCGAGGCAGCCGCCGCGCCGCCGGCGAGGCCGGTGCCGACGATGATGACGGTCAGCTTGCGGCGGTTGGCCGGGTTGACGAGCTTCGCCTCGAACTTGCGCTGCTCCCACTTCTTGTCGATCGGGCCGCCGGGGGCCTTGGAGTCCCGGATCTCCGCACCGACAGCGTAGAAGTCCTCGGGCTTGGGGCCGGCCGGGACCTCGGGGGCCGGGCTGGTCTTGGGCTCAACGGTCGTTGTCATCAGTGCAGGACTCCTGTCAGGACGGCCACCGGCATGATCATGAAGCCGATGTAAAGCAGGATTGCGACGACCCAGGCGCAGCCGTTCAGCACCGTCCGCGCCTTGGCGGAGGTGTTCGCACCCAGGGTGGTGAAGGCGCTCCAGAAGCCGTGCCGGATGTGCATGCACACGGTCACCAGCCACAGGCCGTAGGCCAGCACCATCCACCACACGCTGAACTCTGCAACCACGAGATCGTACGGCTCCATGCCGGACGTCCCCGCCACCAGCGTCCGCTGCATCGTGAACTGGAGCAGGTGGAACACCAGGAAGCCGACCAGGATCAGACCGCCCCAGCGCATGGTGCGCGCGGCGTAGGTCTGCGCGAGGGTCTTCTTGGCCTCGTAGGGGGTGGGGTTCGCAATCCTCGCGCGCCGCCACAGGGTGGCCGCGGAATAGATGTGCAGACCGATCGCCGCCAGCATGAAGAAGCGGAAGATCCAGATGAACCAGCCCTCCGGGATGAGGGGGTAAAGGATGTCGCTCTTCAGCCAGTGCGCGTAATGATTGAATTCCTCGGGACCGAGGAATGCCTTCAGGTTGCCGTACATGTGCACCAGAAGGAACCCGATCATGATCAACCCGGTGATGGCCATCAGGACCTTCAGCACCACGGTCGACCTGAGAGCTCTCTGATGGGGAGTAAGAGTCGTTGTCGCCACGGCCACAGCCTAGTGACGGAGCCCCCCAATGTCTGACCAAATAACCTGTTCAGGACCAATCCGTCTCGCATGACGGACAGGGTCTGGACGTGCCGCGAGATTTCTGGATTTACCCAACAATGGGGTGTCGTTAATCAGCCCTCGGGGCCGTCGGCGGCGGTCGTCGTGGCCGCGTCGGCACGATCCGGAAGGCCCGTGCCGTCGGGCTCGGCCTTCGCCTCGAGCAGGTCTGGACGCCGGGCCCTGGTGCGCGCGAGAGATTGTTCGGCGCGCCAATTCGCCACCTGCTGGTGGTGGCCGGAAAGCAGCACGGCCGGGACCTCCAAACCGCGCCATTGGGCGGGTTTGGTGAACACCGGATATTCCAGCAGGCCGGCGAGTTCGTCGCCGTGGGATTCCTCGGCGAGCGATTCCGGGTTGCCCAGCACGCCGGGCAGCAGCCGAACCACGGCCTCGACCATCGCCAGCGCGGCCACCTCCCCCCCGTTCAGCACGTAGTCGCCCAGGCTGACCTCGAGCACGTCCATCCGGGTAGCGGCATGCTCGACGACCCGGGCGTCGATGCCCTCGTACCGCCCGCAGGCGAAGACCAGCCAGTCCCGTCCGGCCAGGTCGTGGGCCAGCGCCTGGCTGAACCTGACCCCCGAGGGAGTCGGCACCACCAGCACCGGTCGCTGCGCCTGCGGCACCACGGCGTCCAGCGCCTCGCCCCAGGGCTCGGGCTTCATCACCATGCCGGCACCGCCGCCGTAGGGGGTGTCGTCGACGGTGCGGTGGCGGTCGTGGGTCCAGTCCCGCAGGTCGTGGACGCCGAGGCTGACCAGTCCCGACGCGATCGCCTTCCCCACCAGCGACAGCTGCAGCGGCGCGAAGTAGTCGGGGAAGATCGTGATCAGGTCAAGACGCATCGTCGTCCCCGCCGTCCAGCAACCCGGGGATCGGGTCGATCACCAGCCGGCCGGCGGCCGCGTCCACCTCGGGGACGAGCGCCGCGACGAACGGGACCAGTCGCTCGCCGTCGGGGGTGCCCACGACCAGGACGTCCTGGCCGGGCAGGTGCAGTACCCGCGCGACCGTCCCCAGCGGCCGGCCGGCGGGATCCACCGCCGCCAGCCCGATCAGGACGGTGTCGTGGTACTCGTCCTCCTCGACGTCACCGATCGGGACGCTCGCCCACAGCTCGGTACCGCGCAGGGCCTCGGCGGCGGAGCGGTCCTTCGCGCGGTCGAAGCCGACGACAAGCGTCCCGGCCTGCCAGCGGCTGGTTCCGACGACGAACCCGCCGGCAGTCGGGGAGTACAACTGACTCCCCGGAGCGAATCGCTGCTCCGGGGAGTCGGTAGTGGGCTGGACGGTGACCTCACCGCGCAGGCCGTGCGCCCTGCCGATGCGGCCCACCAGGACCTCGGTCGTGTGGTGCGCCATGGGGTTGCGGGACTCAACGCCTCCGGTTGGGGCGACGGTCGACATCGATGAAGTCGATGCGGACCTGCTCGCGGCCGGCCAGCGCGCCGATCACGGTGCGCAGCGCGCTCGCGGTCCGGCCCTGCCGTCCGATCACCTTGCCGATGTCCTCGGGGTTCACCCGGACCTCGAACGTCCGGACCCGTCCGCGGTCGGACTCCCGAACCCTGACGTCGTCGGGGTTCGGGACCAGCCCGCGGACGAGGTGCTCCAGCGCGTCGGCCAGCATCTCAGGCCTCGTCGGCCTCGGCCGCAGCCTCGGTGGGCTCGTCGGCGGCCTTCTTCTTCGACACCGAGATGGCGGCGGAGGCGGGGACGTCGTCGGCCTCGGCCAGGGCGGCGTTGAAGAGCGCGACCTTGTCCTTCCTGGGCGCCTGCGGGGTCACGCCGGAGGGCGAGTCCTCGCCGGTGAACTTCTGCCAGTCACCGGTGCGCTTGAAGAGCGCGACGACGGCCTCGGTCGGCTGCGCGCCGACACCGAGCCAGTACTGCGCGCGCTCAGACTTGACCTCGATCACCGACGGGTCGTTCTTGGGGTGGTAGAGGCCGATCTCCTCGATCGCACGGCCGTCCCGCTTGGCGCGGGAGTCCATCACGACGATGCGGTAGTGCGGCGACCGGATCTTGCCGA
>JAVHXR010000381.1 GCA_031119515.1 Propionicimonas sp. | reverse complement strand
CCCCCCATGCGCCCCGATCGACTCGCCGTTCGCCTTGCCGCTGCCGCGGCCGGGCTGCTGTTGCTCAGCACCGGCCTCGACGTCTCCGGGTCCACCGAAGCCGCGCCCCCCGCCTCGTCCGAGAAGGCGACCGCTGTCGCGCTGGCTACGACCACCAACCCCTCCGCCTTCGGCAAGGAGGTGCTCAGCCTGATCAACAAGGCCCGCGCCACCAAGCGGAAGTGCGGCAGTACCACCTACTCCGCGGCCAAGCCGCTGAAGTGGAACACGAAGCTCGCCGCGGCTGCGCTCGCGCACAGCAAGGACATGTCGGTGCGCAACTACTTCAGCCACACCAGCAAGAGCGGCCGGAGCCCGTACTCCCGGATCAAGGCCACCGGCTACCGCTACAAGGCCGCCGGCGAGACCCTGGCCGCCGGCTACAGCACCCCCAAGGCGGTCGTGAACGCCTGGCTGAAGAGCAAGTCCCACTGCAAGATCCTGATGAGCAAGTCGTTCACCCAGGTCGGCGTGGGGTTCTACTCCGGTGGCGGCAAGTACACCAACTACACGACCGCGGACTTCGGCAAGCCCAAGTAGCCGGTCGGCCGACCGGGCCCGCGTCGACGCGTCCCTGGTCGCGAGATCCTGTCCTTCGAGCGGGAGGCTGCGCATCGCGGCCTCCCGCCCAGCGCCTGTCCGCCCAGCGCTCGCTTGCCCAGCGCCTGTCCGCCCGGCTCCTGTCCGCTCAATACTCGGTCGCTGGGGGCTCGCCCGCTCAGCACTCGCCCGCGATCGACGCTCCACGTCGGCCCGCCACCTGGTGACCGAAGGCTCGCACACCGCCGACAGCCAGCCTCCAGGCACTGGCCCTCACCACACCCCACCGACAGCCACCCCCCAGACACTGGCCCTCACCACACCCCACCGACAGCCAGCCCCCAGACACTGGCCCTCACCACACCCCACCGACAGCCAGCCCCCAGGCACTGGCCCTCACCACACCCGGCCGGCGTCGGGCCACTGCGCGACCGACCCGTCGGGGTGATCCCATCCCACAGACGCGATCGAACCCGGCAGGAGCCGGGGGTCTCGGCGGTTCCTGCCGGGTTCGATCGCGGGTGCTGAGGACGAACGCCCGGCCGGCGACGACGCCAGCGAGCGGTGCAGACCTTCAGGGACGCCAAGGGCCGCCGCGCGGTGCGCGACGGCCAGTGGGTATCGACCCGAAGCTCATCGGGTGATGAATTAAATCGGGCCCTGCTTCACCCTCCCGAACCTGCCGTCCGCCCGGACGGGAGCGCCTCAGAAGTGGCACCCCCGCCCGTGGGCAGGGCGGCAACCGGGTCAGGAAGCGGCAGCCTCGGTGGCGGGAGCCGCGACGGCGGGAGCCGAAGCCCCGGCCATCCGGAAGCCCCAGCCGAGCAGGATCGCCAGGACGCCGACGCCGATGGCGAACAGCGCGACACCGTAGGCGATCACCGAGGTGAACAGCGAGGCCCGCAGGAAGGAGGCGTTCATCGCGGTCGCCCGCAGCGGATCCTCCCGGTCGAGCTCGGCGTAGGTCTTGCCACCGGTGGCCTCGAGGGCGTGGTGGTTGATCACGTTGGCTTGGACGAACGCGGTGACCGGATCGGCCACCGGCGCTCCGGCGAGGATCGGCGCGTCGCCCGACACCGTGATGTTCTCGGCGGCCAGCTGAGAGGTCACGGCCCCCCAGGTAACGAGGCCGGCGAGAATGAAGACGGCGCCGAGAATGATGGACAGCAGGCCCACCAGACGCACCTTCTTGCTGTTGTTGGTTGCGGTAGCCACAACTACTCCTTTTCTGCGCACGCGGTTCCAGTTGCCACTGCCTGAGGGCCATCCGAACTCTGTCGTGCGTTCCAGAGTGCGTCTGTCAAGTGCACCTCGATGGGTAAACTTAGGCAATGCACGCCTAACTGTCCAGCCAGAATGTTGAATTACGGGAGCA
The DNA here is from genome assembly GCA_031119515.1 of Propionicimonas sp. Lineage (GTDB taxonomy): Bacteria > Actinomycetota > Actinomycetes > Propionibacteriales > Propionibacteriaceae > Propionicimonas. Next base: position 1,448 of record JAVHXR010000381.1, on the reverse strand, counting down.
ATCTGGTAAGGAAAGCCAAGCCTTACCCGTCTGGTGATATTGCCGGAGTAAACGCTTGCCGGGCAGCTTCACGCCTCCCGCCCGCCGTCCGCCACCAAAACGCCGCTGACAAGGTCGTTTCCTGCCATTCTTGGCGAGTCGGCAGTGAACTTCACGGTTCACCTGCGAGCCGTGCCTATTCGTGTTATAAGCAGGGTATTCCCCGAATCCGGCCGGCTCCCCGCCGACGCGGCCTCCGGTGGCGCGATCCGGCTTGTCGGGACGGGAATACGAGGCCCGCCCCGGGTCTTGTACCCCTACGTCAGCGCCAACGCCGCCGCGGCAGGCCAGGACCGACCGGCACCGTCCGGACGGGCGACACCCACCGACCTCCAGAGGGAACCATGAGCCACGCCGACGCCACCATGGACGCGCCCGCCACCCAGCGGGCGGTCCAGCCGCGCCCGCCGTCAGGCCAGCCGCAGCAGCCGGACGGGCTCCCCCGCGAGACCGTCCGGCTGCTCGGCATACTGATGGTCGGCGCCTTCGTTGTGATCCTGAACGAGACCGCGATGAACGTGGCGCTGGCCACGATCATGACCGACCTGCAGGTCACCGAGCGCACCGCCCAGTGGCTCACCACCGGCTTCATGCTCACCATGGCGGTCGTCATCCCGACCACCGGCTGGCTGCTGCAGCGGTTCTCCACCCGGCAGGCGTTCACCCTCGCGATGTCGCTGTTCAGCCTCGGCACCCTGGTCTGCGCGCTGGCGTTCGCCTTCCCGCTGCTGCTCGCCGGCCGCGTGATCCAGGCCACCGGCACCGCGATCATGATGCCGCTGCTGATGACCACGACGATGGAGGTAGTGCCGCCCCGGATGCGCGGACGGGTGATGGGGCTGACCAGCATGGTGATCTCTGTCGCCCCCGCCATCGGCCCCACGCTGTCGGGCGCGGTGCTGCACTTCCTGAGCTGGCGCTACGTGTTCGTCGTCGTGCTCCCGATCGCGCTGGCGATCCTCGCGCTCGGCCAGCGCTTCGTCCGCAACATCGAGCAGGCCCGCGAGGTCAGCCTCGACGTCCTCAGCATCCCGCTGGCGGCGTTCGGCTTCGGCGGGCTCGTGTACGGGCTCAGCCTGGTCGGCAACCCGCAGGTACCGGCCTGGGAACTGGAGGCGGTGCTGGCCGTCGGGACGCTGTCGCTTGCCGGCTTCCTGTGGCGCCAGGTCCGGCTGCAGCGCCAGGACGCGGCCCTGCTCGACCTGCGCACCTTCACCAACCCGACCTTCACGATCGCGATCATCGTGATGGCCATCGTGATGGCGACCCTGTTCGGCGCGGTGATCGCGCTGCCGCTGCTGATGCAGAACGTCCTCCACCTCGACCCGCTCACGGTGGGGCTGCTGCTCCTGCCCGGCGGCCTGCTGATGGGCCTGCTCGGGCCCGCCGTCGGCCGGCTGTACGACCGG
>JAVHXR010000380.1 GCA_031119515.1 Propionicimonas sp. | reverse complement strand
CGGCCGCCACGAACGACCGGACCACGCCGGCCAGCTCGTCGCGGCCGAGGGCACGGGGTTCGGCAAGCCCGGGGAACCCGACCGGCGACGGCCCCACCGTCTCCCAGCCCCCTTCGGACGGCGGCACCGAGCCCTGCGGGCCGGGATGGGCCCGGTAGACCGACGCCTTCCGCCCGGCGTGGCCGAGCTGGATCCCGACGGCCGCCCCCTGGGCGTGACAGAAGTCGACGATCCTGGCCCAGGCGTCGCGCTGGGCGTCGTTCCACAGGCCGGTGTCCTCCGGCGAGATTCGTCCCTCCGGTACAACCGCGGTGGCCTCGGCGACGATCAGGCCGAAACCGCCGGTCGCCCGCGCCCCGAGGTGCACCAGGTGCCAGTCGGTCGGGACGCCGTCCCTCGCCTCGCACATGTACTGGCACATCGGCGACAGGAAGATGCGGTTCGGCAGGGTGAGGTCGCGCAGCACCAGCGGCGAGAAGAGGGAGGTCATGGCGCCAAGGCTACGGCGCGCGCCCGAACTGAAACACCGGAGTAAACCGTGTGAAACACCCCGCCCCTAGCGTGAAGGGACGCCGGAGAGGAGGCGGATGAACTCGTCGATGTGGGACGCCCGCTACGCCGCGTCCCAGGTGTGGGACCTCGAGCCCAGCCCGACGGTGGTCGAGGCCCTCGAGGGCATGCCTCGCGGACGGGCCCTCGACGTCGGCGCCGGCGAGGGGCGCCACTCGCTGTGGCTGGCCAGCAGGGGCTGGCAGGTCACGGCCGTCGACCAGTCCACCGTCGCGGTCGGCAGGATCCAGGCGAGGGCCGCGATGCTCGGACTCGACATCGAGGCCGAGGTGGCCGACGTCACCCACTTCGCCCCGCGCCGGCGGGGCTTCGACCTCGTCCTGTTCTCGTACCTGCAGCTGCCCATGGTCAGCCTCAAGCTCGCTCTCCGGACGGGCGCCGCCGCCCTCGCCGAGGCCGGCGAACTCTTCCTGGTGGCCCACGACCTCAGCAACGTGGCGAACGGCTATGGCGGCCCCAGCGACCCGGACCTGATGACCTCGGCCGACGCGGTCGCCGCGGTGCTGACAGCGGCGGGGCTCGAGGTGACCAGGGCCCAGGTCGTCACCCGCCAGGTGACCACCGACACCGGCCTGCGGTTCGCGCTCGACCACGTCGTGCAGGCAGTCCAGCACGAAGCCGCCTGACCCCGGGCGTCGCCGCCCGGGTTGACAGCCGACCCGGCGGTGCCGAGGCAGGGCGCGTCCGGCTAACCGTCCCCGCCGAACAGGTCCGCCCACCAGTCGCGGCTGAACCGCGCCGGGTCGAACGGGCTGGCGATCGGGCTGCCGACGTGCTCGATCACCCGGCAGGCGGAGGCGACCACGAGGTGGCGGCGCCCCTGGCAGCCCAGGACGAAGACCTGCGCCGGGGCCGTCAGCTCTCCGACCGCCGCCGCGGCGCTGGCCAGGTCGTCCGGATCGGCCGGGAGGATGGCGAGCTCCGGCAGCACCTTCGGACAGCTCACGAACTCGACGTGGTCGAACACCACGTCGACGTTGGTCTCCTGGCCGTGGCCCTTCGGGCTGCGGACCAGCAGGCCGCCGTGCCCGGCGCCGTACTCCCACAACTGGAAGCCGCGGCCGGCCAGCGGATCGGCGGCGGGGTCGCCCTGCTCGAAGGCGGCGCCCGCGGCGGAGAGCGCCTCGGGGCTCACCCAGGCACCGGTCCCCCGGGTCCACGCCGCGTCGGCCGCCGCCACCAGCGCCCACGCCTCGGCGACCCCCAGCTGGGTGTCGATCAGGGTTGCCGGGGTCGTGGTGGTCCGCGTCCAGCCGGCCGGGTCGGCGGCGCTCGGTCCGGACTCGACCTCGTAGACCGGCCGGCGCAGCAGCTTCGTCGGCGGCAGTCGTCGCAACCGGATCATGGCGGGGATCCTACGTCGCGGTGCCCCGCACCCGTCGCGGGTGACCAGCAGGCGTCGGTATCATCGGACAACTTCGGTTCGTGCCGAGGAGTGCCGATGGGGAGGACGTCCGGTGACGGACGGCGGCAGCTCAGGACGTGTGCCGCCGCGCTGGCGCTCGGCCTGGTGGCCCTGATCGGCCTCCCGGCGCCGGACGCCGCCGCCGACCCGGCCGGGGCCTGGCAACCGGTCGATGCCGGCACCGACTGGGGCCAGCCGACGGTCAGCCCGGTCGGCGCCGACGAGGTCCCCGGCTGCACCGGGGACCGCTCCGCCTGGCGCGCCGGAGACGAGGTCGTCACCCTCATCGTCCTGGAATGCCCGGACGCCGCGACCGCCGCCGGCGTGGTGTCCGGCATCGGCCTCTCGGCGGACCTGTCCGGCGCACCCGAGGTGCCGCCCACCTTCGGCGAGGGTGTCGACCTCGCGCTCCGGACGGCGGACGGCAACCTCGACCGGTACTGGTCACAGTGCACCACCTACCTCGGCGTCGGCACCAGTTGCGGGGCGCGGGACTGCGGCAGCGCCACCGCCCGCTACGCCCACGAGCTCGCCGGGCGGTTCCCCGGGACGCCGAACCCGATCTGGCCCACCCCCGCGACCGGCCCGGTCACCGGCTTCGTGCCGTCCGGCGGCCCCTGGGCGCTCGTCGCCGACGCCACCCTCCCGTCCGCCCAGCTCCGCGTCGTGGACTGCGCACTCGCCAGGGAGCGCCAGTGGAGGGCGTCCGGGCGCGTGCTGGCGATGGTGTCCGTGGTGGACTGCGGAAGCCCGGAACTCGCCTTCAGGGCGTGGTCGAGCCTGTGGGGGGCGCTGACCAGCCGGCCGGCGGAGTCCGGCGTCCTCGGCCCAGACATCGACGGCGCCGGAAGCTGGCAGGTCGACGACCAGCGCACCGGGTACGGCCGGGCGTGGGTGCAGGGCACCGCCTACGCCTACGTCCACCGGATCTGCCCCCACGACGACCTCGACGCCTGTCGGCAGGCGACCGCCGACGACGCGGTCCAGCTGGCGCGCCTGCTGCCCGGCGAGCCGGTGCCCGACAGCCGCGGCTGGACGCTCGCCGTCAACGCCGCGCTGTGGCTGTTCGTCGTGCCGCTGGGCACCCTCCTGCTGCTGGTCCTCGCGCGGTCGCTGTGGCGCCGCTCCCGCGAGACGGGGTGGGCGGTGGCGCCGACGCCCCCGGGGTTCACCGTCGTCGACGGCGAGGTCCGCCGGGCCCGGCGCGGACGCTGGCTGCGCGGGGCCACGGCGACCCTCCTGGTGATGGTCGCCTACGTCGCCGGCGTGGTGTGGACGACCGGCACCGGGAACCCGCTCGCCTTCGGGCTGTGGGTGTTCGGATCGCCGCTGCTGCTGGTCCCGGCGGTCCTCGCGCTGCTCGGCCGGGTCTGGCCGGCGTCCCGGGTGGTGCGGGTGGCGCGCGGGCCGCGCGGCCGCAGGGGTGCGGCGGCCC
>JAVHXR010000379.1 GCA_031119515.1 Propionicimonas sp. | reverse complement strand
GACAGGGATCGCGCTGTCAGCGACAGCCGTTCCGGCCGGAACGAGCGCCAATGCGAGCACGGCTGCGGTGCTGAAGATCTTCTTTCTCACTACTCCCCCTACTGCTTGTGGTCAGAGTTGATGCAATCCGCACCCTACCTGCGGACCACGACCACCGTTCAAGGTTTCGTCAGTAATTGCCCGCTTCTCCACTTGTGCTAATACCAGGTTAAGTAGATCACCACGCGGCAATTGCACTGTGACACGCGTCACAGTGCACGCCCTACCGACTTCGTTGTCAGAGGCTCGCGCTACACTGTGACAAACACCAACGATTGGACGCAACGTGTCGACTCCTCAACTCAGCCCGGGTCTCGCTTCCTGGGCAGCCCGCACGCTCGAGCCGTCTGGGCTCGACTTGGAAAGCACCCTCGCCGCACTGAGCGCAGGCGCGCTCGACACGCTGCCAGCGCCCCTGACTGCTGGGTGGTCGAGCCCAGACGCGAGCGCTGCGCTTCTGTTCGCACCGATGGAGGACTGAGCGATGTCGAACGATCTGTTCCTGACCGGGGCCCGGTTGCGCGCGGCGTGCACAGGCCGCCCGGTGGCGGTCGCGGCGTATGCGCCTGCGGCAAGCCCGCTGCGGCCGGTGGCGGTGAGCGTGGCGACCGAGCGCGGTCGCGTGCACGTGGAGGCGAGCGACGGGCTGAGGCGGGCGAGCGGGACCGGCCGTGCGGGCTTGGCGGCGTTGGACTCGCTCGGGCTGAGCGCCCTGGACACGGCTCCTCGCACGCTGGTGTGTGCGTCGGTGGGCGCGGTCGCCGCGTTGGCGGCGCTGGCCCGGGAGTACCCGCAGGCGGTGTGCGCGCCGGTGCTGGACTGGTGGGACCAGCGCGTCGACCACCCCGGGACGCGCGCGGTGCTGTGCGTGCTGGACGCGGCACGGGGGCGCTGGGTGCTGGGCGAGACCCCTGAGGCGGAGCGAGAGCTTGAGACCTGGTCTCGGTGGCTCGGGGTGACCGAGCAGGGTCCTGACGGCCTGCTGGCGCTGGCTCGCGCGGCGACCGCCGGCCCCGCGCTCCCGGGCCTGGACGCGGGCGAGGCGGACGACGGGCGCGCCTGGGACCGGCTGCGGGAGGCGACCCGGCAGGGCCGCCCGTGGCGACTCCCGGACACCAGGGCCGGGGCGGCGCTGGCACTGGCGGCGCGCTCGCACGCCTGCGAGTACTTCGCCTCGCTGCGACTGGACGACCCGCTGGTGGCGCGCGCGGCGGTGTGGGACGGGTCGGTGGTGTCGGGCACGGTGGTGATGCGCTCGACCGGGACGCTGGTGGTGCGCGCGGACCACCCGGTCAGCCGCCTGCGGGTGGACGCCGCGGTGACCGGGTGGGCCGGGCAGGCGTGGGAGCCCCGGACCGAGCGCGCAGGCACGGGGCGGGTGCAGTCGGCGTCGGTGGGCACGGACGGCGTGCTGACGCTGACGGTGGGCGACCTGGTGGCGCGCGGCCTGGCGGACGCCGCCCCCGGTGGCCGGGTCACGCTGCGCGCGGCCCGGGTCGACCCGTTCATGCACGCGCGCGGCCGCTCGATGCAGGCCTCCGCGCTGTTCCGCTCGGGGAACTGGATCGCCGGTCGCGGCGCGGCCGTTCGCAGGCGCGGCGACGTCCCGATGGACGTGGTGATCGCCGCCGCCGACGCCACCTAGAGGATTCGATGTCAGTGGTCCGCGGTAGGGTCAAAGCATGACGACAGAGACCACGAACCAGCCCACCAACCAGCCCGAGAACACCGCCGAGACCGGCGGCCTGTTCTGGGTCTACATCGAGACCGCCGCCGGACTGATCAAGGCGATCGGCCCCTACCCGACCCGCCGCGCCGCCGACCACGCGCTGATGCACGCGCCGCTGATCGACGGGCTCTGCGAGGAGGACGCGGTGGACGCCTGGACCAACGACCTCCAGCCCGCACCGGACGCCGTGCGCGGCCTCATCGACCCGATGGACCCCCTGCACACCGGCGCCGGCTACGGCTGCACCGACAACGAGGCGACCGCCGTCGCCGCACTCGGGGTGCTCCTGCTGCTCGCGGCGCTCGCGGCCACGCGGAGCGACGCCTGATGGGCGCCCTGCCCGTGGCGCGCCGGGCGGGCGCGGTCGAGGCCCTACGAGGTTTCGAGCTCGCGGCCCTCCCCGGCCCCGCCGGGGCTCATGTGGCGCTGGTGTGCACGGCGTGCAGCGAGTCGCTGTGCGACGCCGAGCACGGCGACTCCCTCGCGACGCTGGCGCTCGTCGCGCTCGGGCACGAGTGCGACGGCCCGGCAGAGCCTGAGGTGCCGATGGTGGACCCCGACGCGTGCTGCCGGGTCGACGGATTGCCGTTCGTGCGCCACGGGCGCGGGTGCGAGCGCTACGACGGGTGGCGCGAGTGACCGCGGCCCCCACCCCCGCCACCGACCTGACCGACCGACCCGAGGGAGAACCCATGAACCCCCACGACGCACTGAGCCTGGGCATCCTGGCCCTGAACACCCTGACCGACCCGGCCGCAACCACCCCCGGCGACCTGGACGCACTCGACTCGCGCACGGGCGCGGCGCTGGCCGCACTGGGAGCCCTGCGCGACGAGCACGCGGCACCAGCGTCCGGCGTCGCGAGCGCGGACCTCCCCCGGCCCCAGACGCACGGCGTCGCCCTGGGAGCAGACGGCCTCTTCCGGAACGGGGGCCTGTGGTGCGGGTCCTGGACGACGGGCAGCAAGATCCCGCTCGCCGAGCGAGTGCGCGACATCGCGAACCACCCGCACGGCCACATCCCGAGCGGCCCGCTGGGTCGCGACCTCCTGCAGGAGATCGCCACCGCGCTCGCATGGCGAGGCGAACTGCTGGACGCCGCCCAGGCGGTCATCGACGTGACGCCAGACGTCGCCGACCTCCCGGACGACCTGGGCGAACGCCTGAGCGCGCTCGCTCTGGCGATCGGCCGCCACATCGCCGTGCGCTACGGCAGCAGGGGGATCCGGGCCAACACCGTGGTCCTCGGTCTCGTCGAATCGGCCATGTCCCGCCGAGAGCAGGGCCAGGGCGCCGACACGCTCGCCTGGCGTGCCGCCCTCCCACCGATGGGTCGCCAGGGCAGGCCCGAGGAGGTCGCCGCCGCCGTCGCCTTCCTGGCGTCCGACGATGCGTCCTACGTCAACGGCACCGAGCTGCGGGTCGACGGCGGCCTGATGGCCCGGAGCCCGGACTCCCTCTTCCGCGGCGGCGACGCCCCGTTCGCGCCGGTGCTCACGTGAGCGGGACCGCGCCCCGGGTCGCTCCGGTGGAGGACCCGACCGGGCTGGCCGCCGAGGTGCTCGCCAAGGCCACCAGCCACGACGGGCAGCCGCTCGTCCTCATGCGCACCATGGCCCGCAACCCCCGCCTCCTGCGTGGTGTGGTCT
>JAVHXR010000378.1 GCA_031119515.1 Propionicimonas sp. | reverse complement strand
GGGCCGTACAGGTCGTCGTCGTCCACCTTCGAGACCAGGTCGCCCGAGGCGGCCGCCGAGAGCCCGGCCAGGACGTCGCCGAACAGGGTGCCGGCGTCGAACTCGAGGATCGGCCCGAGCAAGCCTCGCAGCTGCTCGGGGAACGAGTCCCGCGCGGGCGCCGCGAACCCGTGGCAGCCCAGCACGACCTCGATGCCGGGGTGGTCCTGGGCCGCCAGCTGGCCGAGGATCTGTTCGATCAGGTCCGGACGGACGGTGGACAGCAGCACCGACACCGTGGGCGACGGGCCGGCGGCGACCCTGGTGTGCCCCCGCATCACCGCCCGCACCTGGTTCAGCGAACGGTTGGCATGGTCGAGCAGCGGCAGCGGTGCGAACGCCCGGCCGACCAGGTCGCCGAGGACGGGGTCGAGGTCGAGGCCGGGCGGCGCCCCGTGCAGCACCGCGCCGTAGGCGGCCAGCTCCGCAACCCTGGTGCTGGCGGCCGTCCCCGTCCCCACGCCGGAGACGTCGATGTCGGTCACCAGCGCGAGGCTGCGCAGGTCGGTGGCAGTCAGTGGCCGTGCCGCCGGGACGTCGGCGAGCACCCGGTCGCCACTGCGGAGCAGCAGGCGGGACCCTGTGATCGCCGCGGTCGCCGACAGGGTGTCGTGGCGGGGCTGGCGGCGGTCGAGCGGACGGTGCACCTTCGGGTCGATCAGCACGGGCGGCACGGCCGGCCGCTCCAGCAGCGTCACGGCGCCGTCGAGGTCACCCAGCCAGTGCTCACCCTCGGCGTCGATGAAGGTCTCGTACTCGGTCAGCCGGCGCTGCTTGACCTTCTTCGGCAGCAGCGGACGGACACCGCCGCCCGGCTCCCAGCGCTGATCGGGCGGCGCTCCCTCCCGTACCCCGACCCGGTGACCGCCCCAGCCGGTGCCGGTCCGGACCGGATAGAACACCGGGAAGGCCGCGCGAACGAGATCGGCGGCCGCCGCGGGCTCGGCGAGCCGGAGCCGGACCCGGGCGGCGTGGCCGTCGGCGTCGAAGCTTGTCTCCACCCGGGCAAGCCGGGGAAGCGGCCCGGGACGGCCGCTCCAGTCCGGCCGGACGGCGTACCACGGCTTGACGGTGAGGTCGAGCCGGAGGAACAGCTTGCGCGCCCTCGGGTCGTCGATGAACGCTGCGAAGTCCTCGGGGGTGGTGAACGCCAACACGAGGGCGGGCGGGCGGGTGAGGCCGAGCCGGCGGAGCAGGCCGCCGGCGAGCCGCCGGACGCGGGTGAGCATGCGGGCAGCATAGGTTCCGTACCCGAGCGCCCGCGAACCCCCACGCGGGATTCGGGTCTGCCGACGATCAGCCTGCGTCGGGCGGGGTCCGCCTGGCCGCGTTGCGGCGGCTGACGAGCGCCCAGACCACCGAGCCGATCACCAGCAGGACACCGAGCGCGACCAGCCACGGGGTCACCCCGCCGCCGTTCTGCGGTGCCGGTGCCGGGCTGGCGCTCGGGCTCGTCTGGGTCGTCGGTGCCGCGGTCGCGGTCTGCGTCGGAGTCGCCGGCTCGGTGCCGGTCGGCGTCGGGGTCGGTTCTGCGGTCGCCACCGGGGTGGCGGCCGGTCCGGGGTCGTCGATCTGTGGCGGCTGCTCCTCCTCGCCCACCCAGACGTCGTCCACGTCGGTCCAGGTGCCGGGGCCGTAGGAGAACTGGAAGGCGCCGCCGCGGGGTTGCCCGTCGGCGTCCTCGGTGCGGTAGATCACCGTGTAGGTGTCCTTGGCCAGCCCGCTGATCAGCTGGGTGGTGACGTTGGTGCCCTCGACGATGAGCGGCCCGGTGGCGACGTTCTCGCCGGCGCTGTTCTGGACCACGATCGCGGCGAGGGTGGCGGACGCCTCCGTCTTGAAGACCAGCATCACCCAGCCTGGTTCGCGGGTGAGCTCGGAGTGGGCCTCCGGGTCGCTGACGACCAGGTTGTCGTCGGCGGCGAGGGCCGGTGTGGCCGGGACGGAGAAGCACAGCAGCGCGGCCGCGAGGGCAGCCAGCAGGCGTCCGGATTTCACGCTCTCCCGCCTTTCGGGTTCGGGGCAGTCCTCGCCAGCGTACCCCGGCACTCTCCAGCGATGGTCGAGCTGTGCTCTCCGGTCCGGCCCCGCTCGCAGGACCGTGGGTTATGCTGGCCTGAATACACGCTGAGAACCGCGCACGTGCAGGCTGGCCGAGGACGGGCTGCCGGCACGCGACTGCAGGGGGACGAATGCCGGATTTGCAAGGCCGTACGACGTGGACACGGCGGCTCACCGCGATGCTCGGAGCACTGGTTGTCACGGTCGGGCTGGTCGCCACCCCGGCCGGCGCCGCCGACTTCACGATCGACCCGGACACACAGGAAGCCGCCCAGGTCGGCACAATCGCGTCGAGGATGACGCCGGACGACTGCCCGACCTTCACCTCGGAGCCGCGCACCATCGAGGCCTGGTTCAACACGGACGACATGGACTACCGCGGCTACATGGACGCCAAGAACCAGCGGCCGTGGAGCTTCATCAACAAGGCCGCCCAGGTGATCTGCGGGGCGGCACCGAACTCCCGGATCCGGATCGGGATGTACTTCATCAGGGCGATCGGCACCCCCGACCGTCCCGAGTCCGACTCCCAGATGATCTGGAACGCACTCCGGTACAAGGTCAAGAAGCAGGGCGTCAAGGTCGAGATGGTGCTGGACGGCGGCGGCATCACGTCGGCCTCCGGCAAGGACAACATCCGCAAGGAACTCAGCGACATCGTCGGGATCTCCTGGTGTTACAACGGCTGCATGAACACCAACAAGTCCAGCAAGTTCCCGTTCGCGATCAACCATGAGAAGTTCGTGGCGATCAGCAACTCGATCTGGGGCGGACCCATGGTGTACTCCTCCTCGGGCCAGTTCGCCCGCTCGCAGGTGCGGACCTACTGGCAGGAAGCCACCCTGATCTATGACGACCAGGAGCTCCACGACCAGTTCGTCGCCCGCTTCATGCAGATGCAGCAGTGCACCGGCAGCAGCACCGGCAACGGTGACTGCCGCAGCGGCAAGGACCTCAAGGCGGCCTCGAAGTCGGCCGGGACGACCTTCACGCTCTCCAAGGAGCGGGGCATCTGGGTGGACAAGGCCTACCGCCACTACACCGACAGCGGCCGCGGGACGACGGTGTCCTTCAGCCCGCAGGACGAGAACGTCACCGACTACTACACCACCCAGTTCGGCGGTGTGGACTGCGGCGTCGACAAGACGATACGGGTCGCGATGTACCGGCTGACCGACACCCGCGCCCCGAAGTTCATCGAGGTGATGGGCAGGCTGAAGAAGGCCGGCTGCGACGTCAAGGTGCTGTTGTCGCAGAAGGGCGGCGCGACCACGATCTCCAAGAAGGTCTTGGTGCGTGACGGGGGCGACCCGCTAACCGCC
>JAVHXR010000377.1 GCA_031119515.1 Propionicimonas sp. | reverse complement strand
GGTGTCGAGCCGGCCCTGTCCGACCACCACGTGCATCTCGCGCCCGATCCCGGAGTCGGCGAGCAACTCCTGGACGTCCAGCAGCCTGGCGGCGGTGCCGTTGATCGCGTACTCGGAGCCGCCGGAGCGGAACATCGTCCGCGAGATCGTGACCTCGGTGTACTCGATCGGCAACGCGCCGTCGGAGTTGTCGATGGTCAGTGCGACCTCAGCCCGTCCGAGCGGCGCCCGCCCCGCCGTCCCGGCGAAGATGACGTCCTCCATCTTGCCGCCGCGCAGCGTCTTGGCACCCTGCTCGCCCATCACCCAGCTCAGCGCGTCCACCACGTTGGATTTGCCCGAGCCGTTCGGGCCGACGACGCAGGTGATGCCGGGCTCGAACCTGAGGGTGGTCGCGGAGGCGAACGACTTGAACCCGCGCAGGGTGAGGCTCTTGAGGTACACCCGTCACCCCACTCCCACGTGTTCTGCCCGGTGGCTGTGCCGCACTGCCCCGAAGGTCCACAGCTTGTTGAGCACGAAGTTGATCGGGGTCACGCACAGGATGGTGATCAGGTTCGCCCAGTAGAGCTTGTTGCGGAAGCCGGTGGACCCGTCGAACACCTCGCTCGGCAGCCCGATCGGCGAGTTCGGGTGCATCAGCCCCGTGATCAGCACCAGGCCGACCATCTGGCCGCCCAGACCGACCAGCAGGAACGGCCAGTACTCCCGCCAGAACGGGGCGTGCGAGCGGCTGCGGAAGGTCCAGTGCCGGTTGAGCATGAAGTTGCTGAAGTTCGCCACCAGGAAGGCGATCATCACGTAGAGGTGGTAGTTGCGGACGTTGTAGTCGGTGAACGGCAGGTCGATCAGGACGTCGTTGTTGTGCGCGCCGAACAGGTCGCGTGCCACGACGTTGGTCACCACCAGCACGACCTGGTTCACCAACACGCCGACGCCCCCGACCAACCCGAACCGGAAGAACTGGAACAGGCTGTGCCGGTGGCGGGCGTAGAGGTCGCTCGGGCTCACAGTTCGTCCACTCTACCGGTCGCGCTCACCGGGGACGCTCCGCAGCGGCACCGGAGGTGGCGGCCTCCTCGCGGGGCGGGCCCGGACGGCAACGGGGTCAGCGGCCCGCCAGCGCGGAGCGGAGCGCCGCGACGGCAGCCCCGGAGAAGCCGACCAGCAGGCAGCTGTGGATCGCCGTCGGCGTCGCGCGAAGCGTGTCGACAGCGGCCAGCGCCGCGTCCCCCACGGGCCAGCCGTAGGCTCCTGCCGAGACCAGCGGGAAGGCGATGCTCGTGACCCCCAGTTCGTCGGCGACGGCGAGGGCGTTGCGGTAGCAGGATTCCAGCTGGGAGCGGTCGCCGCGGCCGTGGATGGGCCCCACGACGTGGATCACCCAGCGGGCCGGCAGGTCGCCGGCGGTCGTCCAGCCGGCCTGTCCCGTCTCCAGCCCGTCCGGGAACCGCCGGATGCAGTCGGCCAGGACGGCCGGGCCGCCGGCGGCGTGGATCGCGCCGTCCACCCCGCCCCCGCCGCGCATTCCCCGGTTGGCGGCATTCACCACCGCGTCGACGGCGAGCGTCGTGATGTCCGCCCGGACGACCTCGATCTCCATGCCCTCAGTGTGCCGTGCGCGGCCGGGGCTGGCACCGGGGGCAGCGGTGCGAGGAGCGGTTGGCGAACGCCTCCCGGACGATCGGGCTCCCGCAGCGCGGGCAGGGCCTGCCCTCCTGGCCGTAGACCGCGAGCGAGCGGGAGAAGTAGCCGGAGGATCCGTTGACGTTCACATACAGCGCGTCGAACGACGTGCCGCCCTGCGCCAGCGCCTCTGCCATCACCTCGCGGGCCGCCCCGAGCACCCTGGACACCCGGGCCGGGCTCATCGTCGCGGCCGGGGTCTCGGGGTGCACCCGCGCCCGCCACAGGGCCTCGTCGGCGTAGATGTTGCCGATTCCGGAGACCACCGTCTGGTCCAGCAGCACCCGCTTGATCCCGCTACGGTGGCGCCGGACCGCCAGCGCCAGCGCGGCGAGGTCGGTGCCCGGCTCGAACAGGTCGGGCGCGATGTGCCCCAGGTCGCCGGGCAGGTCGGCACCGGCGGGCGCGAGCCACAGGCCGCCGAAGATCCGCTGGTCGACGAACCGGAGTTCGGGTCCGCAGTCGGCGAAGCCGAGGACCACCCGGGTGTGCGGCAGCAGGGGTGCGCCGGGGGCGTCCAGCCGGAACTGCCCGCTCATCCCCAGGTGCGCCGCGAGGGCGTCTCCGTCGCGGAACGGGAGCCACAGGAACTTCCCGCGGCGACGGGGAACGGCCAGCACCCGCGAGCGCAGGACGGTCTCGAAGTCGGCCGGGCCGCCCGGGTGTCGGCGCACCGAGCGTGGATGGAGGACGGTCGCGGAGGCGATCTGCCGGCCGGGGAGGGCCGCGGCGAGCCCGGCCCGGACCACCTCGACCTCGGGCAGTTCGGGCATCCGGCTCAGACCCGGTCGGCGGCCAGCGCGGCGAAGGCGGCTTCTGCGGCCTGCTGCTCGGCCTGTTTCTTGGAGCGGCCCTCGCCGGGGGCGAAAGTGCGCTCCCCCACGACGGCGACGGCGGTGAAGCGCTTGTCGTGGTCGGGCCCGGTCTCGCTGACCCGGTAGCCGGGCAGTCCGAGGTCGAGCTCGGCGCAGATCTCCTGCAGGCTCGTCTTCCAGTCCAGGCCCGCCCCCATCGTGGCGGCCTGGTCGACCAGCGGGTCGAAGAGGTGGCGCAGCAGCCGGTCCGCGGCGTCCCTGCCGCCGGAGATCAGGACAGCACCGAACACCGCCTCCAGGGAGTCGGCGAGGATCGACGGCTTGTCGTGGCCCCCCGGGGCGGCCTCACCCCGTCCGAGCAGAACCTCCGGGCCCAGTTCGAGTTCCCGGGCGACGTTCGCCAGCGACTGGGCGTTCACCACGGCGGCCCGCAGCTTGGCGAGCCGTCCCTCCGGCAGGTCGGGGTAGGTCCGGTACAGGTACTCCGTCACGACGACGCCGAGGACGGCGTCGCCGAGGAACTCCAACCGCTCGTTGTGCGGGATGGCGCCGTTCTCGTAGGCGTACGAACGGTGGGTCAGGGCAAGCGTGTAGAGCTGGGGGTCGATCTCGATCCCCAGCTCCGTCAGCAGCTGCCAAGCGCGGCTCATGACCGCACCCGGGGGCTCAGGCCTCGGTGACCTGGCGGCGGGCGCCGCGCGGGCCGTACTGGCCGCACTCGGCGCACGCGGTGTGCGGCAGGTGCTTGGCGCCACAGGCGGGGTTGGCGCAGGTCACCAGCGTCGGCGCGGAGGTCTTCCACTGCGAACGGCGGGCCCGCGTGTTGCTGCGGGACATCTTCCGCTTCGGAACGGCCACGGCGTTACTCCTCGGTCAGGCGGCCCGGGTGGGCCATCGGTTGGCGTCAGTCTTGCGTCCAGCCGGCC
>JAVHXR010000376.1 GCA_031119515.1 Propionicimonas sp. | reverse complement strand
AGGCTGGCGGTCAGCGACAGACCAACCAGGATCGGGGCCCCGAGATCCAGGTCAGGCGTCGACCGGGTCGAGCGCGGGCAACGGTTGCGGGGCGTCCAGGGTCGAGCGCCGGATCAGACCCCAGCGGTAGGCATCGTGCAGCGCCTCCCAGCTCGCCTCCACGACGCTGCTGCCGACGCCGACGGTCGTCCAGGTCCGCTCCCCGTCGGTGGTGTCGATCAACGTCCGGACGATCGCATCGGTGCCGTGGCCCTGGTCGAGGATCCGTACCCGGTAGTCGGTCAGCTCGAAGTTCTCCACCTGCGGGTACGCCCTCACCAGCGCCCGGCGGAGCGCGACGTCGAGGGCGTTCAGCGGGCCGTGGCCCTCACCGACGAGACCCTCGGTGACGCCTCTCACCCGCAGCTTCACCGTTGCCTCGGAGTCGCCCTCGGGACGCACCACGGAACTGGTGAACACCCGCCAGGACACGACGTCGTAGAAGTCGTCGGCGATGCCGAGCTCACCGCGCAGCAGCAACTCGAAGGAGGCGTCGGCCGACTCGTAGGAGTAGCCGTCCATCTCCCGGGTCTTCACCAACTCGGTGATCCGTGCGGCCAGCTCGCGGTCGGACAGGTCGTAGCCGAGTTCGGTCCCCTTGAGCTGGATGTTCGCCCGGCCCGCCATGTCGGAGACCAGCATCCGCATGTCGTTGCCGACCAGGGTCGGGTCGATGTGCTGGTACAGGTTCGCGTCCACCTTGATCGCGGACGCGTGCAGCCCCGCCTTGTGCGCGAACGCGGACAACCCCACATAGGGCTGCCGGTTGTTCATCGGGACGTTGGTGATGGCGGCGACCGCGTGTGCGATCCGGGTCGCCTCCGGCAGGCACTCCGGCGGAATCACCTGCCAGCCGAACTTGAGCTGCAGGTTCGCGATCAGGGTGACGAGGTTGGCGTTGCCGGTGCGCTCTCCGGTCTCGTTCATGGTGCCCTGGACGTGCATCACGCCGGCTTCGACAGCGGCCAGGGTGTTCGCAACGGCACACCCGGTGTCGTTGTGGCAGTGGATGCCGAGGTCGACCCCGATCTGGGCGGCAGCGGAGACGATGTCGCCCATCCAGCTGGGCAGCATGCCGCCGTTGGTGTCACACAGGATGACGACCTCTGCACCGGCCTCGGCCGCCGTCCGGATCACCTCCAGGGCGTAGTCGGGGTTGGCGCGGTAGCCGTCGAAGAAGTGCTCGCAGTCGACGAACACCCGCCGCCCGTGGCTGACCAGGTGGGCGACCGTGTCCCTGACCATCTCGAGGTTCTCGGCGAGGGTGGTGCGCAGGGCACGGAAGACGTGCTCGTCGTGGCTCTTCGCCACGATGCACACCACCTCGGTTCGGGCATCCAGCAGGGCCTGCACCTGCGGGTCGTCGGCCGCGGTGCTGCCGACCTTGCGGGTGGCTCCGAATGCGACCAGCTTGGCGTGCCTGAGTTCCAGGGCACCCTCGGCGGCGCGGGCGAAGAACTCGGTGTCGCTGGGGTTGGCCCCGGGCCAGCCGCCCTCGATGAAACCCACCCCGAGTTCGTCCAGCAGGCGCGCGATCCGCAGCTTGTCGAGGACGGAGAGCCGCAGCCCCTCCTGTTGCGCGCCGTCGCGCAGGGTGGTGTCGAACACATGGAAGGTGTCGGGAGCCACGTGCAGAGCGTTCATCGGGGGACCTCGTGGGAATTCGGGGAAGCAGTTCAGCAGCCGAGACTACTGCCCGCTCCCCGGACACGCACGCTTCGGTGACCAGCCTGCGGGATTGACCGCCACGGTGCGGACTGGATAGACAGGTCCCATGGCTGAGACGATCGCGCGCGGGATCACCGTCCACACCGCAGGTGAGCTCCCCACCGTCGGCAGCACGCTGCCGCCGTTCGAGCTGACGGTAGCCGGGCTGGAGGAGCTGGACAGCGCGACCCTGGCGGGCTCGCGGATCGTCCTCAACATCTTTCCCAGCGTCGACACCGCCACCTGCGCGATGAGCGTCCGCCGGTTCAACGAACTGGCCGCCTCGCTGGTCGACACCACGGTCGTGTGCGTCTCGATGGACCTCCCGTACGCCCTGCAGCGGTTCTGCGGCGCGGAGGGCATCGAGGACGTGGTCACCGCCTCGGCATTCCGCTCCAGCTTCGGCGTCGACTACGGCGTCCAGATGGTCGACGGCCCGATGCGGGGCCTGCTGGCCCGCTCGGTGGTGGTCGCCGACACCGACGGCACCGTGCTGCACACCGAGTTGGTGGTGCCGACCGGCGGCAAGGAGCCGGACTACGACGCCGCGCTCGCCGTCCTGGGGTGAGTTCCAGGCGCCGGTGGGAGTAGTGCGCTCTTGCCGGTGGCGGCCGCGGCGAGCACGCTGAGGTGGTCGCCAGCAACCGGAGGCTGCCATGACCCAGACCGCTGTGCCCACCGACATCCCCACCGTCCCGCCCGCGCTGGAGTGCGACGTGGTGATGAAGGGCGGGATCACCTCCGGCGTGGTCTATCCCGGTGCGCTCGCGGAGTTCGCGCGCAGCTATCGCCTCCGTAACCTGGGCGGCGCCTCGGCCGGCGGGATCGGGTCGGCCCTTGGTGCGGCCGCGGAGTTCGGTCGCACCAGCGGCGGGTTCAGCCGGCTGGAGGCGCTTCCCGCAGAACTCGGGGACGGCAGGCTGGCGGCCCTGTTCGCCCCCGATCCGGTGACCCGGCCACTGCTGGGAGTGATGCTCGCCGCCACCGGCCAGGACCGGCCCGGACCGGCCAGGCGAGGGCTGGCCCGCGTCCTCGGCGTCGTGGCCGCTGTGCTGCGCGGCTACCCCGTGGCTGCCGCGCTCGGGTTGCTGCCGGGGCTCGCCGTCGGAGTTGTCGGGATCGCCTCCGGGGGCGGTCCGGGCGTCGTCCTGGCGGTCTGCGGCCTGCTGCTCGCCGTCGTCGGGCTGGCGGTGGCGGTCGGCCTCCGGCTCGCCCGCCAGCTCGGCACGGACGTCCCGGACAACCTGTTCGGGATTTGCCGCGGCCTCGGGACGCCGCAGGCTCCGGCGCTCACCGACTGGCTCGGGGCACGGATCGACGAGGTCGCGGGGCTCGCCCCCGGGCAGGGGCCGCTGCGCTTCGGCCAGCTGTGGACCGGAACCCCCACGCCGCGACTCGTCCCGCCGGGCCCGGAGCGCGTGATCGACCTGAAGATGATCAGTACCTGCCTGTCCCAGGGCCGGCCGTACGAGCTGCCGTGGGACGCCGCCGGCTTCTTCTTCGACCCCGAGGTCTGGCGGACGCTGTTCCCGCCAGAGGTGGTCCAGGCGATGCTCGACGCCCCGAAGGCCTCCGACGGAACCAGCTGGGCCTGGGAGGACGACGTCGCCCTCGCCCACTCCCCCGCCCTCTACCGGCTGCCGCCCCCCGAGCACCTGCCCGTGATCGTCGCCACCAGGATG
>JAVHXR010000375.1 GCA_031119515.1 Propionicimonas sp. | reverse complement strand
ATTCGGAGGCCCGGCCGGACGGCTCGCGGCGCGTCGGCGCCGGGGCGGCGGGGTGGTCGCCTCGGTTGTGGTGGGGGTTTCGTCATCGAGCATGGTGCGCTCCTTCGACGGCCACCCTGGGGTGCCGTCACGTCAACTGCCGCAGCAGTAAAGCCTGTCAGGGCGGGTGCACTGCCGCCTCGCCCCCGCGGTCGTCATCACGTCGCGGTTGGGTTCAGCGGAGCGATCGAGCTGTCACCTCGGCCGCCGCACTCGCGGGAGGATTCCCACTGCATGGAAGTCCTTGCCTGAAGGCATTATTCCACAGCGGCCGGCAGACAGCGGCCGACTGGCCGGTGTGTCCGTTATCTGAGCGTTATCTTTCGGACTGCTGAGCTGGCACCGGATCAACCACGCGGTCGCCGTCGAAGACGCCCTGCGCGAGCCGGGTGAACACCGGCGGCTGGGAAGGCCGGAAACCCTGGTGGACCTCGGTCAGCGCGGTCACCACATCGTCGGGGCGCACCAGCGGGCTGCCGATCGCCGACACCAGCTCGAGCAGCCCCTCGCCGTCGACCCGCAGCCGCAGGATCGCGGCCCTGACGTCGAAGGAACGCAGCCCCGACTTCGTCATCCGCTCGACCTGGTGCTCGGGCCGGGCCAGCAGGGCGGCGACGGCGAGGTCGGCCGTCGCGGCGGTCACCCCCGGCACGTCGAGCCGCCAGCAGGACGTCGTGAGCAGGTCGGCCAGCGCCCCCTTGTCGACCTCGAGCACGCCCACCACCACGATGCCGTCGGGCAGCGCGCGGTTCAGCTGCTCGCGGACCAGGTCAGGGTCCAGGGGTTGGGCGAGCCCGAGCTCCAGGTACTCCGACTCGCTGGCCGCACCGGTCGGGCTGGCACCGGCGTACGACACCCGGGGGTGCGGGCTGAAGCCCGAGGAGTAGGCCATCGGGATGTCCGCCCGCCGCAGCGCCCGCTCGATCGCCCGCCCGATGTCACGGTGGGAGGCGAAGCGGGCCCGCCCCCGTTTGGCGTAGCGAACCCGCAGCCTCTGCTGGGGCGGCGCCTGCTGCGCGGGCTGGGGTCGGGTCATGACGGGCCATCCTAACCGGGTCGGCTCAGTCCTCGGGCCGTGTCCCGTCAAGCCCGTCCGGGTGCCCCGGTGCGGGGTGCGTGGCCGGGTCCGCCGCGTAGGTGTCGCGGTGCCAGCGCTGGTACGCCTCCACGCCGGTCGGCAGGGTGGCGAACACCCGGTCCCGGCCGAGCCGCTCGACGAAGCCGGCCGCCTCGAGTTGCTGGTGCACCTCGAACTTGACCCTGGCGAGGGCGAACTCGATCCCCCGCCCCGCGAGGGTGGCCCTCACCTCCTCGAGGGCGTCCACCGCCGTAAGGTCGACCTCGATGTTGGCCTCGGCGTTCAGCAGGAACCAGTGCACCGGCGGCGTCGCGTCGTCCACGGCAGCCAGGGCGCGGGCGCGGAAGTCCTCGGCGTTGGCGAAGAACAGAGGCGAGTCGTAGCGGTACACCAGCAGTCCGGAGACCACCGACGCCTCCGGGTAGTCCTGCACGTCGTGCATCCCCGCCAGCCCCGGCACATACCCGAGGACGCCGTCGTGGGGCCGGGAGATCCGGCGGATCAGGTCCAGCAGCGACAACGCGATCGCGATCCCCACCCCGACCAGGACGCCGGTGGCCAGGACAGCGAGCGTCGTCGCGAGGGCGAGCACCAGTTCACTGGTCCTGAACCGTGCGATCCGCCGCAGCTCGGCGACGTCGACCAACCGGAGCGCGGCGTAGACGATCACCGCCCCGAGGGCGGGGACGGGGAACGCGGCCAGCAGCGGACCGAGCAGGAAGAGAGTGGCGACGACCACCGCGACGGCGACCAGGGAGTGCAGCTGGGTGCGGCTGCCAACCGAGTCGCCCAGCGCCGTCCGGCTGCCGCTGGAGGAGACCGGGAACCCCTGGAACAGGCCGGTTGCGACGTTCGCGGCGCCGAGCGCGAGCAGTTCCTGCGTCGGCTCGATCCGCTGGTCGTTGCGGATCGCGAACGCCCGGCCGGTGAGGATGTTGTCGCTGTACCCCACCACCGCTATCCCGAGCGCCGCCGGCAGCAGCGCGAGCAGCGACAGGTCACCCAGCATGGGCAGGCGGGGCGCCGGCAGGCCCGACGGCACGGCTCCCACGACGGCTATCGACTCGGTGCCGGGCACGCCCAGCCAGATCACCGAGGCGGCGATCAGCATCGCGACCAGCGGCCCGGGCCAGGTCGGCAGGAGGCGGTGGAAGCCGAACAGCAGGGCCAGGACGACCGCCGACAGGGCGAGGGTCGGGAGATGGACCGCCTGCCACTGGCCGGCGAGCGAGGCCACTTCCTGCCAGATCGTGTCGCCGCTGAGCTGCAGGCCGGTGAGGTTGCCCAGCTGGCTGACCATCATCAGCACGGCGATGCCCGCCAGGTAGCCGACCAGTACCGGATGCGACAGCAGGTTCGACAAGAACCCGAGCCGTGCGATCCAGCCGACCAGGCAGACCACGCCGACGGCGATCGCCAGCAGCGCAGCCACCTCGGCGTACCGGTCAGCGCCCGCGCCCGCCACCAGCGCGCCGACACCGGCGGCCGTCAGCAGCGCAGTGGTGGACTCGGGCCCGATCGAGAGCTGCGGGGAGCCACCGATCACCGCGTAGACGAGCATCGAGGGGATGGCAGCCCACAGGCCGACGACGGCCGGCAGCCCGGCGATCTCGGCGTAGGCCATCACCTGCGGGACCAGGTAGGCCGCCACCGTGGCACCGGCCAGCAGGTCGCCGCGCAGCCACGTCCGGTCGTAGCCGGTCAGCACCGCCAGCCCGGGAGCCCACGATCGTCCGCGACGGCTCACGCGTCCACGCTAGTCGCTGGAACCCCGCCGCGGCGGGCTACGTGCCGGTGACGGCGCCGATCCAGGCGGCCGGGGCGCCGAACGCGCTCCGCCACCCGCTCGGTGCCTTGGTGATGGTGTACCGGGCTCCGGTGCTGCCGGTGGCCACGAGGGTCTTCAACAGCCCGCCCTGGTAACGCTCGGTCACCGCCACCGAGCGGATCACGGCCGGAACGCCGAGGACCGCCTGCAGCTTCGCCTGGGTGAACGACCGTTCCCACTTCAGATAGGGGTTGCCCGGAGCCGCGGCCGAGTAGGGGTCGACCACAGGACTGAGGTAGGACACCGGCGTCCCCGACCCGAAGCCGAGGGTGTTGGAAACCGTGCCGAAGCCCGTCCCCCGCCCCGATGAGGCGAAGTAGACCGTCTCGGCGATCCGGCCCGAATCCTCGGGTCTCGAACTCGGACGCACCGCGGTGACGGTGCTGGCGGTCAGGGTGGCGTCGACCGCCTTGCGCCAGTACCCCGCGCTGTCTCCGGCCGATTTCTTCCAGCCGGTGCGCATGTCGAGCAGGTTGACGAAGAAGTCG
>JAVHXR010000374.1:2288-3441 GCA_031119515.1 Propionicimonas sp. | reverse complement strand
ATCCCGGTCAGCTCCACCACGCTGATGCTGGTCGTGATGCTCTGCCTGGCTGTCGGGATCGACTACGCGCTGTTCATCATCTCCCGCCACCGCGACCAGCTGGCGGCCGGCATGGAGCCTGAGGAGTCGGCCGCCCGGGCGGTCGCCACCGGCGGCTCGGCCGTCGTCTTCGCCGGCCTCACGGTGATCATCGCGCTGGTCGGGCTGAGCATCGCCGGCCTGCCGTTCCTGAGCGTGATGGGGATCTTCACCGCCGTCGGTGTCGCCTTCGAGGTGCTGCTCGCCCTGACCCTGCTGCCCGCCTTCATCGGCTTCGCCGGGGAGCGGCTGCGGCCAAGGACCCGCGCCGCTGCGAAGCCGGCGCGCGAGCCGGGCAGGGCTGCCCGCTGGTGGGTGGGCGTGATCACGAAGTGGCCACTGGTGACCGTCCTTGTCGTCGTGGTCGGGATGGGCGCGCTCGCCTACCCCGCCCTGGGGATCGAGATGGCGCTGCCGAACTCCGGACGCGCCGCGCCCGGAGAACCCGACCGGATCGCGTTCGACCTCACCACCCAGGAGTTCGGGATCGGCTTCAACGGGCCGCTGGTGATCACGGGGTCGATCGTCGAGTCCGACGACCCGGTGGCGATCCTGGACGGGATCCGGGCCGACGTCGAGGCGATGGAAGGCGTCCAGATGGTCGCGGCGGCGACGCCGAACGCCAACGCGGACACCGCGATGGTGCAGGTCATCCCGACCACCGGCCCGGACGACCCCGCCACCGCGGAACTGGTCGACCGGCTGCGAAGCCAGCACGACCACTGGCTGGACGAATACGGCATCGACACCTCGATCACCGGCCTGACCGCCGCCCAGATCGACGTCAACACCCGGCTGCGGGACGCGCTGCTGCCGTTCGGGGTCTTCGTCGTCGGGCTGTCGCTGATCCTGCTGATGATGGCCTTCCGGTCGGTGTGGGTCCCGGTGAAGGCCGCCCTGGGTTACCTGCTCAGCGTGTGCGCCGCCTTCGGCGTGGTGACCCTGGTGTTCAACCACGGCGTCGGGGGCTGGCTGATCAACCTCGCCGAGCCGGGACCGGTGATCAGCTTCCTGCCGATCATCCTGTTGGGCATCCTGGTGGGCCTGGCGATGGCCTAGGAGGGGTTCGGCGCGT
>JAVHXR010000374.1:0-2278 GCA_031119515.1 Propionicimonas sp. | reverse complement strand
TCCCTGCTCGCCGCGTTCGGGGCGATGGTCGCGATCTACCAGTGGGGCTGGCTGGGCTCGCTGTTCGGCGTCCACGACCCCGGGCCGCTCCTGAGCTTCGCGCCGATCATCATCATGGGCATCCTGTTCGGCCTGGCGATGGACTACGAGGTGTTCCTCACCTCCCGGATGCGGGAGGAGTACATCCACGGCAACAAGCGCTGGATCGAGGACGGCTTCGTCCACTCCTCCAAGGTCGTGATCGCGGCCGCCCTGATCATGTTCTCGGTCTTCATCTTCTTCGTCCCCACCGGCATCGGCGTGATCAAGCCGATCGCGCTCGGGCTGGCCCTCGGCGTGGCCTTCGACGCCTTCCTGGTCCGGATGACGCTCGGGCCGGCGGTGATGAAGCTGATGGGCGCCGCGGCCTGGTGGCTGCCGGCCTGGCTGGACAGGAGACTGCCCGTCCTGGACGTGGAGGGGGAGTCGCTGGCCCACCAGACCCGGCTGGCCGACTGGCCCTCCCCCGACGACGACTCGGCGGTGCACGCCGAGGGGCTGGTCGCCGCGGCCGGCGGCCACACCCTGTTCCGCGGGGTCTCGATCGAACTCGCCCGTGGCGAGGTCCTCGTCGTCGAGGGCGAGCACGTCGGCCGGCTCGCCCTGATGTACGGGCTGTCCGGCCGGGTGGGGTTCAGCGGCGGCGAGGCGAAGGTACTGGGGCGGGTCCTGCCCGAGGAGGCGTCGCTGGTGCGGACCAAGAGCCCCGTGCTGCTGGACACCACCGACGACTTCGCCGGCGAGCTGGGACGGGCCGCGGGCGGGATCGTGTTCGTGCCGGCCGCAGACGAGCTGCCCGACGACAAGGACGCGCTGCTACGGGCCGCGCTGGCCGCGCCGGCCGACCCCGACCGTCCCACCACCTGGGTGCTCGGCACGATGCCTGGCACCGACCCGTCGGTGCTCGCCCCCGGCGACCACCGCGTCCTGCACCTGACCACCCACCTCGCCGCCCTCGCTGCCGGAGCCGCCCGATGACCATGGAACGCCTCAACGCCAAGCCGACCCGCTGGACCACGCTGCTCGGGCTCGTCCTGGTGCCCGTCCTGGTCGCCGGCGGCCTGCTCTGGGCGAACTGGAACGACGACGCACGGCTGCGCACCGTCGAGGCCGCGATCGTCAACCTGGACGAACCGGTCACGCTGAACGGCGAGTACGTCCCGCTGGGGCGCCAGCTCACCGCGGCCCTTGTCGACTCCGACCGGGTGCAGAACCTGAACTGGGAGCTCGCCTCGGAGGCTGACGCCAGGCAGGGACTGGCCACCGGCCAGTACGCCGCCATGGTGACGATCCCGCCGGAGTTCTCCGCGGCGGCCACGTCCTACGCCGGAGACGCCGCGGACGCGACCAGCGCGACCATCGGCGTGGAGACCTCGCCGGTGGCGGGGATAGCGGATGCGACCCTCGGCAAAGTGGTGGCGCAGGAGGCCGCCCGGGTACTCAACGAGACCCTGACCTCTGCCTACCTGGACCAGATCTACATCGGCTTCAACGACATGGGAGACCAGTTCGTCACGATCGCCGACGGTGCCGCGGAACTCGCCGACGGCGCCGAGCAGTTGGCGGACGGCATCGGCCAGGCTTCCGACGGGTCGGTCCAGCTCGCCGACGGTACCTCGGAGCTGGCCAGCGGCCTGCAGACCATGGCGGACGAGACCTCGTCCATGCCGAAGGACACCCGCAAGCTCGCCGACGGTGTGGCGACCTATGTCGAGGGAGTGAACCAGCTCGCCGATCAGACGATCGAGTCGGTGGGGCTGCAGGGCGAGCTCGTCTCCGGGATCGGCCAGCTCTCCCAGGGTGCCTCGGGCATCGCGGCCGGCATCGGTGACTACCAGCAGGCGATGTCGGGCCTGGCCAGCAACGGCCAGCTGGTGGCCGCCGCCAACGACGCGGCCGCACAGCAGGCGCAGAGCTCCGCGGTGCAGAACGCCCTGGCCGGTGCGGCTGATCAGGCGGCGGCCGAGGCGACCCCGGCCGCGCAGCAGGCGGCCGAGCAGGCAGCCCCGTGCCCGAGCGAGATCGAGGCAGCCGGCGGTTGCGCGTTCTACGAGGCGGGCCGGACGGCCGGCGTGGCCGTGGGGGTCGGTGCGGGCGCGCAGGCCGGTGCGCAGGCCGGCCTCCAGGTCGGGCTCGGCGTCGGGGTGCCGGTCGGCGTCGGTGCGGCCGGCCAGGCGGCGGCGGCGGGACTCAGCCAGACCGACCCCGCCACCGGCGAGTCGCTGCTCTCGGGTGCGCA
>JAVHXR010000373.1 GCA_031119515.1 Propionicimonas sp. | reverse complement strand
GGGTGGGTGAGGCGTGCAGCAGGAACGT
This sequence comes from Propionicimonas sp., assembly GCA_031119515.1. Lineage (GTDB taxonomy): Bacteria > Actinomycetota > Actinomycetes > Propionibacteriales > Propionibacteriaceae > Propionicimonas. The sequence goes on along the minus strand of JAVHXR010000373.1, from coordinate 3,416 downwards.
GGGTGATGTGCGTCAGGTGAAGCCGGGATCGTGGCGGGTTCGGGTGACCAACACCAAGGGCCGTCGAGCTCGGGATGTGCCGATCCCGGCGACAGTGGTGGCGATGTTGAACCTCGACCGGCCAGCGGACACTGCTCTGTTCGTCTACCCCACAACTGGGGAGAGGGTTCAGCGAGATCCGTTCCGAAACCGAGTCGTGCAGCCGGCCGCGCGCAGGGCCGGCCTGTCCGAACTCCACGTTCACGACCTGCGTCACACCGCTGCTTCGATGATGATCGCCGGTGGAGCCGACGTGAAGAAGGTTCAGGAGGCATTGGGGCATAAGTCGGCGACGATGACGCTGGATCTGTATGGGCATCTGTGGGAGACCGGCCTGGACGACGTCGCGGTCAGGGTGGACGCGATGCTCACCGGCGCCGGCGGTAGCACGAATTCCTTACCGGACTCTCCTGACTAGGTGCGGTGGGTGCTTTGGGAGCAGGAGACCGCAGGTTCGAGTCCTGTCGCCCCGACAATTCGTGCCCCAGGCTGGGGCTAGGCATTATGCCTCGCTGACTAGGCCAAACACCGCAGGGGCGACAGGCGACATGCACCCAGAAGTGGCCATGTCAAGACCTCTGGTGCCCCAGCTAAGCCCCAATTGGGGCCAATTTGGGGCAAGCGAAACCCCTAGTCAGAGCGATATACTGATTCTCGGGTTTCCTGCCGATCAGGAGGTTCCCATGGGTCAGGAGCGCCGGTCCTTCGGCAGCATCGAGCGCCGGAGTGGGTACTTCCGTGCGCGTTACGTCGGCCCGGACCGGCTGCGCTACGAGGCTCCGAACCTGTTCTCCGACCGGATCGACGCCGAGTTCTGGCTGGGTGAGGTGCACCGTTCGATCTCTCGCCAGGAGTGGCGTCCGCCGGTGAAGGTGAAGGGTCAGCCGGACGACCTGGACACCCTGGCCGGCTATGCGCGGCACTGCCTTGCCGAGCGCGAACTGACCCCGCGGACGCGTGAGGAGTACGGCCGGCTGCTGGAGAAGCTGATCGCCCCGACGCTGGGGAGTTTCAAGCTGAAGTACCTCGAACCCGACCAGATCCGTCGCTGGTACTCCACGGTGCTGTCGGCGGATCGTCCGGTGCAGCGCAAGCACGCCTACTCCCTGCTGCGATCGATCCTGCGCGAGGCTGAGGACGAGGGGCTGATCGACCGCAACCCGTGCCGCGTCCGCAATGCCGGCAAGGTGCGCCGGACCCGCGACATCGAGCCGGCCACGCCCGCCGAACTCAACAAGCTGCTGGACTTGCCGGCCAAGCAGGGGCTGCCGGTGGTGCTGGCCGGCTGGTGCGGGCTGCGGTCGGGGGAGGTGCGTGGCCTGCGTCGCCGCGACCTAGACCTGACCGAAGGCGTGGTGCGGGTGCGGCAGGCGGTCACGCGGACGAAGGGCCAGGTGCACTTCGGTGCGCCGAAGACCGCGGCCGGCACCCGCGACGTCGGCATCCCGCCGCACCTGATTCCGTACCTGGCGAAGTACGTGGCCGCGCTCCCGGTGACCGGACATGACGGCTTCCTGTTCCCGGGCGGAGACGGCGTCTCGCCCATGTCGGAGAAGGCGCTGCGCTACGCCTACGGCAAGGCGCGCAAGGTCATCGGCCGGGAGGATCTGACCTTCCACGACATGCGGCACTCCGCGGCGTCGCTGGCGGGGATGACCGGTGCGACGACCGCCGAACTCAAGGCGATGATGGGCCACGCCACCGCCGGGATGGTCGAGCGTTACCAGCACGCCACGCGGGCGTCCCGGTCGCGCCTGGCCGAGAACATGAGCAAGCTCGCGGAGCTGTGACGCCGGCTGCGCTACCCGGTCGTCGGGTGGCAGATCTTCACATCCCCTGGGCCCTCCGGTGTCCGGATCGGGCCCCTTCTGAGGCTTAAGGCTGCGGAAGGAGATCACCATGGAACTGCAGCGCTACGAGTCCCTGGCCCAAGCGGCGGAGCGGACCGGGATCAGCCGGAAGACCCTTCGACGCCGGATCGCGTCCGGCCAACTGCCGGTCTTCTCCAGCGGACGGCGCATCCTCCGCGTCCGTCCCGAGGATGTCGACGCGATGCTGCGCCCCTTCTGGCTCGGCTGAGTCGAGCACTGCTGATCTCGCTGCGGCACCGCCTGGATCTCCTGACGGGTCGGACGAACCTTCAATTTCAGCACCTCAAATCCGCAAGTTTGGTTGCTCAAATCTGCAAGTTCCGGAGTAGCGTTGAGTCATGACACCACCGGAGCCTTACCCCCGGCACGCCGCCGTCACAGTCCGCGAGGCGATGGGTGACACGCCGATCACGATCATCCAGGGAGCCCGTCAGGTGGGCAAGAGCACGCTGGCCGCGATGGTGGCTGCCGGAGCGCCTGAGGTGGTCTCGGTGACCTTGGACGACCCCGCCGTGCTAGCCGTTGCCGAGTCCGACCCCGTGTTCTTCGTGGAGCAGGCCGGCCAAGGCTTGCTCGTCATCGACGAAGCCCAGCGGGCGCCCGGGCTGATCCTGCCGCTGAAGGCCAGCGTTGATCGGGATCGACGACCCGGCCGCTTTCTTCTCACCGGATCGGCTGATCTCCTCCAGGTCAAAGGAGTTGACGATTCCCTCGCCGGACGCGCAGAGACCATCGAACTGCTGCCGTTGAGCCAGGGGGAACTGTCCCGTCGTGCGACACCGGAGGACTTCGTCGCCTGGATCATGGCGGGGACGGCCTCGGGCATGTTCTCCGCCATCGAGCCGGACACGATCGTGCGCGGGGGTTACCCCGAAGCAGTCCAGCGCACCGCGAACCGGGCCGCACGATGGTTCGACGCCTACATCGAGCGGTTGGCCGACCACGACGCTCGCGACCTCCAGCAAGGGGGCTACGCCGACCACATGCGAACCCTGCTGCGTCTGATCGCCGCTGGCGGGCAGGCGGAGATCGTCAAGGCCAAGCTCGCTCGCACGATCGGCGTCTCCGAGAACAGTGTGGAGGCGTACCTTCGGCTCGCTTCGACAATGCGGCTTCTGGTCCTCCTTCCTCCGTGGACGAGGTCGCCGCGCGGTCGCATCGCGCGCCGTCCCAAGGTCGCCCTGAACGACACTGGCTTGTCCGCCCATCTCACGGGCTTCACCAGCGCCGCAGCCGGCACCGTGGGGGGACGCGAGTACTTCGGAGCCCTTGCCGAGCAGTGCGTCGCGCTGGAGTTGCGAAAGCAGTCCGCCTGGACTCAGCAGCCGTTCCAGCTGTACCACTACCGTGACCTCGACGGCTTGGAAGTCGATATCGTCGCCGAGCTCCCGGACGGTCAACTACTGGCTATCGAGGTGAAGAGCACGCGAACGGTCACGGAGCAGTCCTGGTCGGCGCTGGAGCGCTTCCGCAACCGATACCCAGACCGGAAGACCACGGGGATCG
>JAVHXR010000029.1 GCA_031119515.1 Propionicimonas sp. | reverse complement strand
GGCGGGCACGGCGTTCGGGTGTTCGGGCAGCTGGGGTGGCACCTGGTAGGGGTACCCGGCGGGGTAGGCCGGCAGCAGGGGCGTCGGGGACGGCTCCGTGGTCATCGCGTAGGGGTTGTTGTAGCCGGCCGCCGGCGGCTGCTCGTAGGTCGCCGCCGGGGGCAGGTAGGGCGGCTGCGGCTGGGCCGGCTGCGGCTGGGCGGCGGGCTGGCCGCCGAAGCTCGGGTTCGTGTAACCGGGCTGGGCCAGCGGGTCGACGCTGGTCTGCTCGTAACCTTCCGTCCAGGCGGTCGGACGGGTGGAGTAGCCACCCTCGGGCACGAGCGGGATGGTCTCGTCCTGCGGCGCAGCCCACGGCTGCTGCCGCTCGGGCTCGTCGGGTCGGGCGTACGGGTTTGTCATGGCTGCCCTCAACTCGGCTCGGTGTCGGTCCAACGCTACCCGGTGGCGGTGCCAGCCGGGACCAGGGCCGGGATGGCGCGGACGCTGCCCACCGGAGCGCCACCGCCGAGCACCGGGGTGTCGGCGATCGCGGCGAGGTGGTCCCCCGCGATCCCCAGCCGCCCCAGCGCCGCCACCACCACCGGCAGCCTGGCCCGCCCGGCGCCGTCGTCGATCTTCACCGCGACCGCCCCGACGCCCGGGACCGCCACCGCCGCAACGCCCTCTGCCCCGCTCTTGCTCAACAGGCCCGGCGCGGCGGCCATCAGCCGGGCATCCGGCGCGCCGGTTCCAGACATCAGCTCGGGGTGGGTGCGCATCGCGTCCGCCACCCGCCGCGGGCTCGTGCCGGACGGAGCGGTCACGGCGGCGAGGAACGCCCTGGCCAGCCCGGTCAGGGAGATCGCCATGACGGGCGCGCTGCACCCGTCCACGCCGGTCGCGGCGACGGGTTCGCCGGCCAGCTCCTCGACGGCGCCGCGGATCGCGCGTTGCAGGGGGTGGCCGGCCGCGGTGTAGCCGGCTGTCGGCCACCCGGCAGCCAGGCAGGTCAGCAGCATCCCGGCGTGCTTGCCCGAGCAGTTCATGAACAGCCGGTCGGGTCCGCCGCCTGCGCGCAGCAGGTCGAGGCGGACGGCCTCCGCGCCCGGGAGGTCGGGCGGGCAGGCCAGCGACTCCGCGCCCAGCCCGGCCCGGTCGAGCATCGCCTTGACCCGACGGGTGTGCATCGGCTCGCCGAGGTGGCTGGCCGCGACCAGGGCCAGTTCCGCTTCGTCGGCCGGCTGCAGGCCGGCATCCAGCATCGCGACGGCCTGCATCAGCTTGTTCGACGACCGCGGGAAGACCGCTCCACCGGGGTCCCCGGCCGAGGCGACGAGGCGCCCGGAGGCGTCCAGCACGGCTATCGAGCCGCGGTGGAAGCCCTCGACGAACCCCGACCGCACCACCTCCGCGAGCACCACTCCACCCCGGTACCGCCCGGCCTGCCGCGCCGCTGCTTCCACGTCACTCCCGTCCATGTCCGGGCCTAGGGTAGTGGAGCCGGGCCGGCGTCCTCACAGCGCGTAGCCGCCGGGGGACACCTCCCGGACGAGCTGGTCGGCGACAAGGGAGTCGAGCGCACGCTCGGCCTGGCCGGGATCGACCGGCCACGCCCCGATCAGCACCTGCCGGTCGACCGCCGCCGGCGTCCGGCGGAGCAGGTCCAGCAGCACCCCTCGCGCCTGCCGGTCGGTCCCGGCATACCCCTGCACCCGGCCGGGCCGGGCCGGCGCAGGCCGCCCTGCCGCCAGCCAGTGGCAGTCCGCCGCCACCGGGCACGATCCGCAGGCCGGACCAGCCGCGGTGCACACCACGGCGCCCAGTTCCATCACCGCCACCGACCAGCGTGCTGCCGCGGCCGGTTCGACAGGGAGCCAGGCTGCGGCCCGGTCACGTTCGGCGGTGGTCAGGGTCGCAGGGACGACCGCCTGCCCGCCCTCGACCCTGGCCAGGACGCGCCGGACGTTGGTGTCCAGCACCACCACCCTGCGGCCGTAGGCGAAGGCGGCGATGGCGGCGGCGGTGTACTCCCCGACGCCGGGCAACTCCCGCAGCGCTGCCGGGTCCGCGGGAACCTCCCCGGCGTGGTCCCGGACGATCGCCCCCGCCGCCCTGTGCAGCCGCAGCGCCCGGCGGGGGTAGCCGAGGCGCCCCCAGGCCCGTACCGCGTCCCCGGGCTCGGCGTCGGCGAGGCTGGCGGGGGTCGGCCAGCGGTCCAGCCACTCCCGCCAGGGCCCCACTACCCGCGAGACGGGGGTCTGCTGGAGCATGAACTCGCTCACCATCACCCCCCACGGGCTAACGCCCGCCCGCCGCCAGGGCAGGTCGCGCGCCTCGGCGGCATACCAGCCGACGACGTAGGCCACCAGGGCGTCGCGATCCACCGGGCCACCCTAGTGCAGCCCTGTGACCGGCCAGAGGCGCTGCGGCGTGGGTGCCCCGGCCCGGTCCGCGCCCGGGTTAGCCTGCCTGCATGGGATCTCTGCTCCATCCGGTCGGACCGGAAGAGCCGCGGGTCTACTGGGTCCGCCGGGCCCTCGTGATCGGGGCCGCCGCGCTGGTCGCGGTGGGTCTGGTCTGGCTGCTGTGGCCGCAGCCGGGAGTGGTGACCGCCAACCCGCCGGCCACCGGGACCAGCTCGTCCGCCACCTCGAGCCCGCCGCCGTCAACCTCGGTGCCCCCCACCCCGACGCCGTCGCAGCCCGCCGGACCCCAGCCCTGCGACCCGTCGGCGATGCGGTTGACGGTCGCAGGCTTCCAGCGGGTGAAGGTCAGCACCAAGCAGACGTTCACCCTCTCGGTGATCAACGGGGGCAAGGAGGCCTGCATCCTGACGATCTCACCCGAGACGTACACCCTGACCGTCAACTCCGGCAAGGACCGGATCTGGAGCACCGCGGACTGCACCAAGTGGCTGCCTGCGAAGAAGCTCACCGTCCAGCCCGAGACCGCCCACGAGTTCCAGGTCGAGTGGCCGCTACGACGCTCCGAGGCCAAGTGCAAGGTCGAGAAGGCGAAGCTGCAGGCCGGGACCTACGTCGCCACCGCCGTGCTGGCGAAGGAGGCGACCGCCAAGCAGGTCATGCAGCTGGTGAAGTAGGCGCCAGGAGCGATCCGCGGATTCGTCCGGACGGGCTGTCGAAATCCGCCGGGTCGGGACGTCTTCCCTGCATCGGCGACCTGCGCCGACAATGCACCTGAGAGGAGCACGTCATGTCCGAGCAGTACGTGGTGTTCATCGTGGAGCCCGAGTGGGATCCGACCGACTACTCCCCGGAGGACTTCAAAGCCACCGGAGACCAGCACCGCGCCTTCGCCGAGGCTGTCGCCGAGGCCGGCGGCAAGGTGCTCGGCGGGGAGGCCCTCCAGCCGTCGCGGGCCGCCGTCCGGATCTCTCCTGCGACGGCGACCAGCGAGGCCGTCTTCACCGACGGGCCGTTCCCCGAGCTGAAGGAACTCGTCACCGGCTACTACCTGCTGGAGATGCCGGACGAGGCCTCCGCCCGCCGGGTCGCGGCGCTCTGCCCCTCGGCGGGGCGGCTGGAGCTGTGGCCGGTGTTCGACACCGCGAACATGTGAGCCGTCCCACCGCCGACGACCTGGCCGCCGCCTACCGCAGGGCGTGGCCGTCGCTGATCGGGCAACTGGTCCGCGACTACGGCAGCCTCGAACTCGCCGAGGACTGCGTCCAGGAAGCCGCCGCGCGGGCGCTGGACGCCGGGCCGCTGCGCGACCCGATCGCCTGGGTGGCGACGGTGGCCCGGCGGCTGGCGGTGGACGAGCTCCGCAAGGAGCAGGTGCGGCGCCGCAAGGCGCCGCTGCTGGCCGAGCCGGCCGTCATGGCCCCGACTGCCCCGGCCACCACCGGTGACGACCGGCTCGACCTGCTCGTCCTCGCCTGCCACCCGGTGCTGCCGGCCGGCTCGCGGATGCCGCTGGCCCTCCGGTTCGTCCTCGGCGTCCCCACCGAGGCGCTGGCGGACGCCTTCGGGGTCGAGCACCAGGCGATGTCGGCCCGGCTCACCCGCGCCAAGCGGCGGCTGGACGCGCACGGGCGACGGTTCGACCCGCCCGGGCCCGGCCACCGAGGCGAGGTCTACGGCGAGATCTGCGTCCTCTACACCCTTGGTCACACCGCGCTCGCCGGCCCCCTGCTCGGCAGGGAGGCCGATCGCAGCACAGCGGTGGAGCTGGCTCGGGCGGCAGCGCGGGCGTGGCCGGCGGATCCGGAGGCGAAGGGCCTGGTGGCGCTGCTGCTGCTCACCGAGGCACGCACCCCCGGCCGGCGGGACACGACCGGCCGGCCGGTCACGCTGCGCGAGGCCGACCGTGCCAGCTGGGACGCCCGGCTGGTCTCGGAGGGCCTCGGCCTCGCCGCGGAGGCGCTGCCGAGCATGGGGCGGTTCGCGCTGCAGGCAGGGATCGCCGGGCTGCACAGTGCGGCGCCGACCTGGGAAGAGACCGACTGGCCCGCCGTGGTTGCGCTCTACGACCGACTGCTCGAACGCTGGCCGTCGCCGGGGGCTGCGGTCGCCAGGGCGGTGGCGATCGGCTACGGCGAGGGCCCCGAGGCCGGGCTGGCGGCGTTGGAGCGGGTGCCGGGACCGTTCGGCGGGGCGCTCGCCCGGCAGGTCGCGGCGGCACGGGCCGACCTGCTTCGCCTGGCCGGTCGCACCCTCGAGGCGAGGGCGGCCTACGGCGAGGCGCTCACCCTGGAGCGCAACCAGGTGCTGCGTGACTTCCTCACCGGACAGCTCGCCGAACTCGCCGGCTGACCCGGTCGGCTCACGACGGCAGGTCGAGGCGTTCGGTGTAGGTGGTCTCGGTGAGCCGGGCCAGTCCGTCGCGCAGCACCCGGACGACGGCGTAGTCGACCCCGTCGATGCTCATCAGGTCGGCTGTCGAGGCGCCCAGCAGCGACTGCAGCGACCCGAAGTGGTCGACCAGCCGGTCGGCCACGCCGGTCGGCAGCCGGCCGATCTGGGCCAGCTGGCGGTGCCCGCGGGCCGGCAGCCGGGCGTCGAGGGTGCCGGGGACGAGCTGGATCCGGCGGGCCACCAGGGCGGCGTCCAGCAACTCGTCGCTGGCCAGGTCGGCCAGGCCGGACAGCTGCAGCGTCGACTCGCCGGTGCCGTAGTCGCGGGCGAGAGCGTCGGCGGTCTCGGCCACGCCGGCCAGCAGTTCCTGCAGCTGCAGCTCCACCAGCCGGCCCTCGGTGCCGAGCTCCACCAGGATGTCGGAGGTCTCCTCGGAGAGCCGGTGCACGAGCTCGAGCCGCCGTGCCACCACGGCGACGTCCTCGACCGTGACGGCGTCCTGCACCTCGAGGGAGGAGAGCCGGTTCGCGGCCTCGGTGAGCCGGTCGCGGTACCTCGAGAGCGTGGCGAGGGCCTGGTTGGCCCGGGACAGCAGTTGCTCCGGGCGTTGCAGCGGGTGCCGGTAGCCGTCCAGGAAGAGCGCGATCGACGACATCGACGCCGACACCGTCACCACCGGCACCCCGGTCTGGCGGGCGACCTGGTCGGCGGTGCGGTGGCGGGTGCCGGTCTCCCTGGTCGGGGTGGTGCCGTCCGGCATCAGGTGGACGCCGGCATGGGTGATCCGGGTCAGGTCGGAGTCGAGCAGGATGGCGCCGTCCATCTTGGCCAGCTCCCGCAGGGCGGTGGCGGTGAGCGGGGCGTCGATCCGGAAACCACCGGTGACTACTGCGTCGACCTCGGCGCTGCGGCCCAGCACGACGAGCGCCCCGGTGCGACCGTGGACGATCCGGTCGAGGCCGTCGCGCAGGTCTGTGCCCGGACTGACCAGGGCGAGGTGGGCGCGCAGGCGCTGTCTGGTGGCTCGGTCCATGGGGTGCCTCTCGGTGTGGCGTCAGCCTACGCGCTCGGGCCCGGCCCGCGCCGCCGCGGCGGCCGGTCGCCGGCTACTCCACGGCCGCGAGGTGACGCCTGGCCGGGTCGATCCGGGTGGTGGTCTGCTGGACCTCGCGCCGCAGCTGCAGCATGCCGAGGGCGTCGGCCAGGGTGGCGGCCTCCACGACCCGCATCCCGCGGAGGGTGAGGTTGCTGCCGGCCGGGACGAGGGCGACCTCGAAGCCGAGCCGGTCGGCCTCTGCCAGCCGCCGCTCAAGGCCCGGCACCTGCCGCAGTTCGCCGGAGAGCCCCACCTCACCGAGCGCGATGATCGGACGGTCGAATGCCCGTTCCACGCAGGCGGAGGCGACCGCCACCGCCGCCGCCAGGTCGGTGGCGGGGTCGTTCACCCTCGCGCCGCCGACCGTCGAGACGTAGACCTCGCGGGTGTGGAGCTTCAGCCCGGCCTTGCGCTGCAGCACGGCGAGGATCATCGCCACCCGGCCGCCCTCGAGGCCGTGGGTGACCCGGCGGGGGGCGGGGGCGTTGCTCGGTACCACCAGTGCCTGGACCTCGGTCAGCAGCGGACGGCGGCCCTCCAGCGTGATGCCGAGACAGGTCCCGGCGACCGGCTCGGCGTGCCGCGAGACGAACAGCCCGGACGGGTCGGGGACCTCCCTGATGCCCCCGGCGTCCATCTCGAAGCAGCCGACCTCGTCGGCCGGGCCGTAGCGGTTCTTGGTGGCCCGGATCATCCGGAAGCCGCTGTGGCGATCCCCCTCGAAGGAGAGCACCACGTCCACCAGGTGCTCGAGCGTGCGCGGGCCGGCGACCGCGCCGTCCTTGGTGACGTGGCCGATCAGCACCACCGGCAGGCCGCGCTGCTTGGCCACCCGCACCAGCGCCCCGGTCGCCTCGCGGACCTGGGTGACGCCGCCGGGTACGCCGTCGACATTCGGCAGGCCGACGGTCTGGATGGAGTCGAGGACGAGCAGCTCGGGCCGGAGCTCCTCGATGTGGCCGAGCACCGTGGCGAGGTCGGACTCGGCGGCGAGGAAGAGCCCTTCGGTGACGGCGCCGGTCCGCTCGGCGCGTTGCCGGACCTGCGCGGCGGACTCCTCGGCCGTGACGTACAGGGTGGGGCGGCCGGTGCCCGCCCACCGCGCTGCGACCTCCAGCAGCAGCGTCGACTTGCCCACCCCCGGCTCGCCGGCCAGCAGGACCACGGCGCCAGGGGTGAGCCCGGTGCCGAGTACCCGGTCGAGCTCGCCGATGCCGGTCGGGATCCCGGCCGTGGCGGTGGCGTCGACCTGGCCGATCGGGATCGCGCTGTGGGCGGGGGCCGCTGCCGCTATCGCGGCGGATGGCGGCCGCCCCTCCGCGACAGAGCCCCAGGCCTGGCACTCCCCGCACCGCCCGACCCAGCGCACGGTCGTCCAGCCGCACTCCCCGCAGCGGTAGGTGGTGGTGTTCTTCGCCATGGGGAGGACGCTAGCGGGCAGGACTGACGATCCCGTTATCGACTCTCCGTTCGATTCCGGAACGGATCGCCTTCCCGGCGGGCCGACGGCCCCGCGTGGGTCAGATCCGGACCGGTCCGTTCGGGGTGTCGAAGGTCGCCGCGATCAGGCCGGGCTGGCCGTTGGGCGAGGTGAAGTTCAGTCGCACGCCGTCGAAGACGTCACCGACCTCGGTGCCGAGCCAGTCCTCGACCCGCGTCCGGTCACCGCCGATCTCGAGTTCGACGAGCTGGATGTCACCCTTGAGCGCCTTCGGCTGGACCTCGTGGTCGGACAGCCAGTGGATGAAGAACGGAAGCTGGGGATCCGCCAGGAGGCCCTTGACCCCGATCTGCTGCCATTCCAGCCGGCGGCCGTCGGGGAAGTGCCGCATTCCCGGCACCGCCTCGCGTTCGAGCCGCTGCTCGAAGGGGGAGATGTCCGGTACCGAGATGACCCAGCCCATCCAGCCTCCACCCATCTCCGAGCGGGCCCGCACCGCCTGGCCGAACGGCGCCTTCTCGGCTGCCGGGTGCTCGAGCACCTCGACAATCTCGATGTAGCGGTCGTCGGCGAGGGGAAGGATGTGGTTGCGGGTACCAAAACGGGGGTGGAAGCCGCCGTCTCGGGGCCTCTCGCCAAGGAGGTCGCCCAGACGCTGGGACTCGGCCAGGAGCCCGGCTGGGCCGACCGCGAAAGTCACGTGATCGACATGCATGGCCCCATTGTTGCCATGCGGGTCGCCAAGCACGAAATCGGCCGCCTGCGCGGACAGGTTCATGGCGTGGTGGGACGGCGTGCCTACGATGGAGAGCGTGACGCAATCGCCGAGGGCACCCCTGATCTCGCTGTCGACGTCCGCGGTGTACCCCGAATCCAGTTCCCGCGCCTTCGCCGTCGCGCGCGAACTGGGCTTCGATGCCGTCGAGGTCATGGTGGGGATCGATCCGACGTCGGCGGACGTCGACGCGCTGCTCCGGTTGCGCGACTACTACGAGATCCCGGTCGCCTCCGTGCACGCGCCGACGCTCCTGCTGACCCAGCGGACGTGGGGCCCCGACCCCTGGGACAAGCTGGAACGCTCCGGGGCGGCGGCGAACCGGCTCGGCGCGTCCGTCGTGGTGGTCCACCCGCCGTTTCGCTGGCAGCGCGCCTATGCGGCGGCGTTCACCACCGGCATCCGCCAGCTCCACCACACCACCGGGGTGGTGTTCGCGGTCGAGAACATGTACCCGTGGCGCGGGCCGCGTGACACCGAGGTGAGGGCCTACTCGCCGAGCTGGGACCCGTCCGAACTCGACCTCGACCACCTGACCCTCGACATGTCCCACGCGGCCACCGCGCGACTGGCGTCCCTCGACCTGGTCGAGGCGTGGGGCGACCGGCTCGCCCACCTCCACCTGACCGACGGCCTGGACGGCACCTCCGACCTGCACCTGCTGCCCGGGATGGGCAACCAGCGCGCCGACGAGGTGCTCGCCGCGCTCGCCGGACGGGGCTACACCGGGCAGATCGTCCTCGAGGTCAAGACCAACAACACCGAACTGCCGAGCCAGCGGCTGCAGCAGCTGGCCGACGCGCTCGAGTTCGCCCGCACCCATTCCCGGCTGCCGCAGGGAGAGCCGCGGTGAGCGACCTCCAGCCCGTGACCGCCGGGCCGGAGCCGCGGGCCGACGCCCTCGGCCGGCAGCGTCCCGGCATCGACATCCTGCTCGTGCTCGGGGTCTCGCTCGGCCAGTCGGCGGTGTACGCGATCCTGTCGCTGATCAACAAGCTCACCTACGAGGTGCCGCTGAACCAGCAGACCACGACGATGAACCCGTCGATCACCCCGGACCGGCCGTGGCTCGACCTGGCCTACCAGCTGGCAGCGATCGTGTTCCCGGTGATCCCCGCGCTGCTGGCGCTCTACCTGCTCGACCTGGCCGGCCAGCGCCGCCAGATCGGGTTCGACCTCAAGCGACCCGGCTTCGACCTCGGCTGGGGGACCGCGGCCTTCCTCGCGATCGGCATCCCGGGGCTGGCGCTGTACTACGTGGCGTGGATCGCCGGCTTCAACACGAACATCTCCCCGGCCAACCTCGCGGCGAACTGGTGGACGGTGCCCGTCCTGATCGGGCTCGCCGCCATGAACGGCGTGCTGGAGGAAGTCGTCATGATCGGCTTCTTCTTCTCCCGGGCGGCCTCGCTGAACTGGAGGCCGTGGGTGATCGTGCTCTCCAGCGCGGTGATCCGGGCCAGCTACCACCTCTACCAGGGCTTCGGCAGCTTCGTCGGCAACCTGGTGATGGGGCTGGTGTTCGGGGTGCTGTACCTGCGGTTCAAACGGGTGGGTCCGCTGGTGGTCGCCCACACCCTGCTGGACATCGCTTCCTTCGTCGGGTACGCGCTGCTGGCACCGCTGGTCGACTGGCTCTGATCGGCCCCGGTGCCGTTGGCTGGTCCCGCGCGGCCGGGCCGGAACCGTCCCTGGCCCGGAAGGGTCTGCCCACCGGACCGGTCGGGATCGGCCCGGGGCGGCCCCGGCACCCCTACGCTGGCGCCATGGGTCCCGACTTCGACAGCTTCGACCAGACCTTCCAGGCGATGCAGACGCTGGTGGTCGTCGGCATCATCGCCGTCGTGGTCTCGATCGTCGTCGGCCTCGTCCGGCGCGGAGCCCGGGAGCTCGAGAACAGCCAGGCTCCCGAGGTGACCGCGGTCGCGCGCATCGTGGACAAGCGGGTCTCCACGACCGGCGGCGGCAGCTCCACCTCGGCCGGTATGTTGCAGGCGGACGGGACGTTCGGCCCCGGTGTGAGCCACGCCGACCCGATCACCCAGCGGCACTTCGTCACCTTCGAGCAGTCCGGCGGAGAGCGGTTCGAGCTCGAGGTCCCCGCCGGGCAGTACGGCCTGCTGGTGGTCGGGGACGACGGGACCGTCACCATGAAGGGCACCCGCTACCTCGGCTTCACCCGCGAGTTGCTGCGCTGAGGCCCGCCACGACCGGCTTGGCCGCGGCAGGGTGCCTCGGGCCGCGACGCCGTGCCGGAGCCACCGAGCCCTGCTGGCCATCTCGCGGACGGCCGGCCCGCAGGCCCCCGGTCGGCCCCCCGGGCTAGGCTTGCGTCCATGCGTGTTGGAGTGTTTGGGGCGACCGGCCAGGTCGGTGGCGTGATGCGGACGCTGCTGGCGGAGCGGGCCTTCCCGGTGGACGAGATCCGGTTCTTCTCCTCGGCCCGTTCTGCGGGTTCGACCCTGCCGTGGAAGGACGGCGAGGTCGTGGTCGAGGACACCGCCACCGCCGACTTCTCCGGCCTCGACGTCGCCCTGTTCTCGGCAGGCGCCTCGATGTCGAGGGAGTACGCGCCGCAGGTCGCCGCGGCCGGTGCTGTCGTCGTCGACAACTCGTCGGCCTGGCGGATGGACCCCGAGGTCCCGCTGGTGGTCAGCGAGGTCAACCCCGACGACGTTCTGGTCCGCCCCCGGGGCATCATCGCCAACCCGAACTGCACCACGATGGCGGCGATGCCCGTCCTGAAGCCGCTGCACGACGCAGCCGGCCTGACCCGCCTCGTCGTCGCCACCTACCAGGCGGTCTCCGGCTCCGGCGGCAAGGGCGTCCGGGCGTTGGCCGACCAGTCGCTGGCCGTGCCCGACCCAGCCCTGCTGGCGCTGGACGGTTCGGCCGCCCCGGCGGTCGATCCCGCGCCCTATGTCGAGCCGATCGCCTACAACGTCATACCGCTGGCCGGCTCGCTCGTCGACGACGGCTTCGGCGAGACCGACGAGGAGAAGAAGCTCCGCAACGAGTCCCGCAAGATCCTGCACATCCCCGAGTTGCTGGTCGCGGGCACCTGCGTTCGGGTACCGGTCTTCAGCGGCCATTCGCTCGTGCTGCACGCCGAGTTCTCCGAGGAGATCAGCCCGACGCGGGCGGCCGGGCTGCTGGCCACAGCTCCCGGGGTCGAGCTGGTCGACGTCCCCACCCCGCGGCTGGCGGCCGGGAAGGACCCGTCCTACGTCGGCCGGATCCGCGCCGACCAGTCGGTGCCGGGCGGCCGCGGTCTCGTGCTGTTCGTGAGCAACGACAACCTGCGCAAGGGCGCGGCGCTGAACGCCGTCCAGATCGCCGAAGTGGTGGCCTCGCGATGACCTCGCTCGCCGTGATCGGCGCCGGGGTGATGGGGGAGACCCTGATCGCCGGGTTGTTGCGGGCGGGCTGGGCCGGCGACCAGATCACGGCGGCCGACCGGCATGCCGCCAGGCTCGAGGAGATAGCGGCCCGGCACGGCATCCAGGTGGCGGCGACCGCGGAGGCGACCGCCCGGGCCGACACCGTCGTGCTGGTCGTCAAGCCCCAGGACATCGGCGAGGTGCTGCCGCAGGTGGCGGCCACGCTGCGTCCCGGGAGCCTGGTGGTCTCGCTCTGCGCGGGGATCACCACCGCCAAGCTCGAGGCCGCGCTGCCGGCCGGAACCCCGGTCGTCCGGGTGATGCCCAACACGCCCGCCCAGGTTGACGAGGGGATGGCGGCGATCTCGGCCGGCACCACCGCCACCGCCGAGCATCTGGAGCACGTCTCGGCGCTGCTCGATGCGGTCGGCAAGGTGGTCGTCGTCCCGGAGAAGTACCAGGACGCGGTCACCGCGATCTCCGGCTCGGGTCCTGCCTACCTCTACTTCGTGGTCGAGGCGATGATCGACGCCGGCGTCATGCTGGGGCTCCCGCGGGACACCGCGACCACCCTTGTCGTGCAGACCATGTACGGCTCGGCCAAGCTCCTGGCCGAGAGCGGGCTGCACCCGACGGTGCTGAAGGAACGGGTGACCTCTCCTGGCGGAACCACCGCCGCAGCCCTGCGCGAGCTGGAGAGCCACAAGGTCAAGGCAGCCTTCATCACGGCGATGGAGGCGGCCCGCGACCGCAGCAGCGAACTCGCCAAGTCCTGAGGCCGGCGTGGACGGCTCGACCCGGCCGTTCTGGCTGACGGCGTTCATCGACTTCCCGGCTGCCGAGTTCGACCGCGGCGCGCGCTTCTGGTCCGGCGTGACCGGCTGGCCGCTGTCGCCGGCCCGCGGCGAGCACGACGAGTTCGCCAGCCTGGTCCCGCCGGACGGCGCCGACTACCTGCGGGTGCAGCGGCTGGGCTCCGGCCAGACCCGCCTGCATCTCGACGTCCACGTCCCCGACCCCGAGGAGGCCGCGCTGGCAGCCCAGGAGCGCGGGGCGACGCTGACCCGCCAGGTGGGTCCGGGCCTGGTGATCATGCGGTCACCGGCAGGGCTCGCGTTCTGCCTGACCAGCCAGCGGCGCCGGCAGCGGCCCGAGCCCGCCCGCTGGCCGGGCGGCCACCGCAGCCGGGTCAGCCAGGTCTGCCTCGACATCCCGCCCGAGGCACACCCCGCCGAGGTCGGGTTCTGGGCGGCCACCCTCGGCGGCGCGGTACGACCGTCCCCGGACCGGTCGGAGTTCGCCTGGATCGAAGTGCCGCACGACTTCCCCTTCGAACTGCTCACCCAGCGGCTCGAACTCTCCCGGCCGATCGGGGCACACTTCGACCTCGGCAGCGACGACCGGGCCGCCGAGGTGGCCAGGCTGCAGCGCGAGGGAGCGGTGGTGCGTGCCGTCCGCGACGGCTGGACGGTGCTCGAAGCGCCCGGCGGGATGAGCTTCTGCGTCCTCGACAGGAGTCCCTCGCTGCCGGGCTGAGCCGGCGTCACCGGACGCGAGTGGTGCTCAACCGGCCGGGCGGACCGGGACGAACAGCTCCAGCTGCTGGTAGCCGAGGGCCTGCGCGGCCGCCGGCGGGGTGATCACGTGGAAGAGCTCCGCGCGGGCCTCGTCCAGCTCGAGTCCGCCGATCCCCCGGACCCACTGGCGCACGGCTGCCGACACCCGCTCGCCGTCGGCGTCGTCCCCGTCCCGGCAGGTCGCTGTCGCATACAGGCCGCCGGCGAAGTCGACCAGCTGCCAGGTCCCGGTCGCGGTGGGCTGACCGGACAGGGCGTACCACCAGACCAGGCCCCTGAGGTCGTCGTCGTACCACATGAAGTCGCGCGGGAAGAACCGGTCGGCGCGGGACGCGTCCACTGCCGACCACCAGTCGTTGAAGGTGGCGAGCAGGCCGCCGGGAGCGAAGCAGTCGAGATCGGTGCAGGTTCCGGAGCTGGCCATCGTGCAGGCGGGCAACTCGACGACGCGGACGTCGACCATGGCGGGGGTCCTTCCAGTCGTGGCCAGGGACGCGACACCGCCAGCACCGTGCCGGCCGGCTCGCGCCTCCCCCCGGCGACAATCTTGGCCGGTCGGGGCCGCTCGCGCAGCAGGTTCGATAGCGTCGTGTGGTGCCCACAGGACTCTTCGTCGGCCTGACGACGCTGGACGTGATCCAGCTTGTCGACGGACTCCCCGCCGCCGACGCGAAGACCACGGCCAGGCAGTCCTGGCTGGCCGCGGGCGGGCCGGCCGCCGTCGCGGCGATCGCGTTCGCGGCGCTGGGCGGACGGGCGAGGCTGCTCACGGTGATCGGGGACGGTGCGGCAGCGGCAGCCGCGCGGGCCGACCTGGCTGCGGCCGGGGTCGAGGT
>JAVHXR010000372.1 GCA_031119515.1 Propionicimonas sp. | reverse complement strand
CTCGGAGGCCGTCCCCCAGCGTCGCAGCGTGAGGGTGTCGAGCAGGCGATCCTGGTCGTCGGCGGGAAGCTCGGTGAAGCCGTTGATCGCGGTGGGGATCATCCCCGGCGCATACGCGTTGACGGTGATGTCCCAGGGGCCGAGCTCGCCGGCCAGCACCCGGGTCAGCTGGACGACCGCGGACTTGGACGCGGCGTAGATGCCGTTGCCCTGCGCCGGCACGATGGCGGCGAACGAGGCAGCGTTGATGATCCGGCCGTGGCGGGCGCGCTTCATCGCCGGGATGACCGCCTGGCACATCGCGAGCAACCCCGTGACGTTGACGGCGAAGCAGCGCGCCGCGAGGTCGAGGTCCACGGATTCGAGGCTGCCGACGGCGTTGATGCCGGCGTTGTTGACCAGGATGTCGATCCGGCCCTCGCGTTCGAGCACGGTCCGGGTGGCGGCCTCGACCTGGTCCTGCCGGGTGATGTCTGCAGGCAGGAAGCGGATCGGCTCCGGACCGTCCGGGGGCGGGGTGACATCGAGGGGGTAGACGATCGCGCCCTCGCGCTCGAGTTGCGCCGCGATCACGCTGCCGATGCCACGAGACGCTCCGGTGACGATCGCCACGCGTCCGCCCAGGTTGAGTTCCATGGTCTGTCCTCGTTCCTTGTCGTCTACCGGCCCACCCGGCGTCCGCCGACCGCGGTCCGGCGGACGCCGGGTCAGCTGTGCTGGGAGGTGGGTGAGATCACGAGTTCGTCGATCACCACGTGTGGCGGGCTGTCGAGGACGAAGGCGATGGTGCGGCCGATGTCGTCGGCGGTGAGCATTCGCGAGCGCGCCGCGGCATCGGGGAGTTGCGGGCGCATGCGCAGGAAGTCGGTGTCGACGTCGCCCGGACAGAGCAGCGTCGACCGGATCCCGTTCCGGGCCTCCTGGCTGTTGAGCGTCGAGGCGAGCGCGGCGAGTGCCAGCTTGCTGGCGGAGTAGGCGACGCCGGGGGAGGAGGAGAGTCGCCAGCCCGCGTAGGACGACACGATGACCACCACCCCGTCCGCCGCCGCGCGCATGCCCGGCAGGACGGTCTGGACGAGGCGGGCGACCCCGGTGAGGTTGGTGGCGACGATCGTCTCGAAGTCCGCCATGGACTGGTCGCGCCAGAACCGGTTCGGGTGGTTGAGCCCGGCTGCGAGCACCAGCCGGGCGACCGGACCCCAGGCGTCGATGATCTGCGCGTGGGCGGCCCGGACGCCCCGGTCGTCGGTGACATCCAGCGGCACGACGAGGGCTTCGCCACCGGCTTCGCGCACCAGGGCCGCGGTCTGCTCGAGAGCGTCGGCCCGCCGGCCGCTGACCGCGACCCGGTTGCCTCGGGCCGCCGCGTGGGCAGCGGCCCGTCCCATGCCACTGCCGGCCCCGGTCACCCAGATCACATTGCTCGACTGCACGAGTGAACTGTAGCTCGAAACTGCTCGGTTATGATCGATTGGCACGCTCTATTATCAATATCTATCGGACGATCGCTCATCATGTGGTCGCCCGAACCTGCGAAGGGGCCCATGCGCACGTACTCCCGGATCCTCGCTACGCCCGGTGTGGCGGCCCTCTTCCTCGCCCAGTTGACCGCCAGGTTCGCCATCGGCATCTGGCCGGTCGGAATTCTGCTCCACGTCGAGGGCTGGAGTGCGTCCTATGCGGTGGCAGGGCTGGTGGTCGGTCTGATGACGTTCGGCCGGGCGCTGGCGACGCCGCTGTTGAGCAGGCTCGTCGGCCGCTGGGGTGCGGCGGTGGTGGTCGGATGCGCCGGCGGGGGTTCGGCGCTGGCCGCGCTGGGTCTTGTCCTCGCGGACCTGCTGCCCACGCAGCCGGCCGTCACCATCGCGATCTCGTGCGTCCTCGGCTGCCTGGCGGGGGCATCGATG
Organism: Propionicimonas sp.; assembly: GCA_031119515.1. Taxonomy (GTDB): domain Bacteria; phylum Actinomycetota; class Actinomycetes; order Propionibacteriales; family Propionibacteriaceae; genus Propionicimonas. The sequence continues at coordinate 1,541 of JAVHXR010000372.1, read as the reverse complement.
CCGCCGGTGCAGCCGGTGGTCCGGGGGATCTACCCCGAACTCGTCCCCCCGCACCACCTGGCGCGCATGTTCTCCCTCGACGCCGCCGCCCAGGAGATCATCTTCGTCATCGGCCCGCTGCTGGCCTTCGCCGCGGCGAGCGCATTCGGATCGCGGGCGGCCCTGCTCGCCGGCGTCCTGGCGACCATCGTGGGGACCGCCTGGCTCGTGGCGCAGCCCGCCTTGCGGCGTCCACGGTCCGTCAGCAGCAGCGCGGGGATGGGCCGGGTGCTGCTGCGACGGACGGTGCTGGTCGGGACCCTCACCAGCCTCCTGCTGGTCGCCGCCAACTCGGCGGTGGAGGCGGGGGTGGTCGGCGCGTTCGGGGAGCACGGACTGACGGGAGGGTTGTTGCTCGCCGTCTACTCGCTCGCGAGCCTGGCTGGCGGGCTGGGCTTCGCGCACCTGACGGTCGGCCGCCGGGCCGCAGCGGCCTGGATGCTGCTCGTCGCCGTCGGATTGTCCCTCGGCGCGCTCTGGATCGCGCCCGGCTGGCTGGCCGTGGCCCTTGTCCTGGCAGGCCTCGGCGTCGCTCCGGTGTTCGCGGCGATTGCGTCCACGGTAACGGCGAGAGTTCCCGCGGGGGAGGCGACCGAGGCGTTCGGCTGGGTCGACACCGGGGCCATCCTGGGCGCGTCGGCAGGATTCGGGCTGGCGGGGATGCTTCTCGACGGTGGCGGCCCAGCAGCAGCGTTCTGGCTCGCCGCAGGCCTCGCCCTGGCCGGGAGCGCGCTCGCCGCGGCGGGGACCGCGGGTCCGGCCCGGAGTCGTCGAACCGCAGGCCGGACGCCGTAGCGTCCTACGCCCCGGCGGCCCGGATGTCGTCGAGCAGCCGGGCCGCGAGCAGCGAGCGGTCCTGGTCGGCCGTCACGTCGGCGCCGTGGCCGACTCCGGCGACGAAGCGACCCACGCAGTCGACCATGTTCGCGAGCTTGTCGTCGGCAGCCTTGGTGACGACGTGTTCCTCCCGCGTCCCGTCCATCCCCTCGACGGTCAGCATGCGGGGGTCGTCGATGTGGTCGATCAGCAGCGTGCCGGCCTCGCCCTCGATGCTGCTCGGGGTGTCGGAGAGGGTGATCTTGGAGAAGCTGAGGTCGGCGACGAACCCCGGGTAGGTGGCCAGCGCGACTCCCGCGCCGTCCGCTCCGCCGACCACCCTCACCAGGCGTGCCTGCACCGATTCGGGTGCGCCGAAGAGCTCCACCAGGGGCTGGATGCAGTAGACCCCGAGGTCGTAGAGCGCACCTCCCGCCATGGCGGGGTCGAAGACGTTCAGCCGCTCGCCGGCGAGCAGCCTGTCATAGCGGGCGGAGCGCTGGTGGAAGCGGAATGACACCCGACGGATCGGGCCGAGCCGGTCCAGCAGGGACCTCACCACGACGAACCCGGGGTCGTAGAGGCTACGGATCGCCTCCAGCAGCACCACGCCGGCGCCCCTGGCCTGTGCGATCAGTCCGGCGAGTTCGGCGGCCGTCGGCACCGCCGGCTTCTCCACCAGGACG
>JAVHXR010000371.1 GCA_031119515.1 Propionicimonas sp. | reverse complement strand
GCCCTACCTGATCCCGTTCGTGCGGGAGGAGCTCGCCTTCGACATCGACTTCCGCACCACCCGGCCGCGCACCGCGGAACCGTACGTCTCCCCGGCCAACCCCAACCCTGGCTTCCTCACCGCGCTGGCGGACGCGCTCGCTCCGGGGCAGTTCACCGCCGACGACCGCGAGCGGCTGATCCACAGCCACGGCCAGACCACCACCGACGAGGTCTCCCGGGTGCTCTACGGCAACCTGCCCCGGGCGGTCGACCTGGTGGTGTGGCCGGAGTCGGAGGCCGACTGTGTCACGGTGGTCAACCTCGCCCGCGACCACGACGTCTGCCTGATCCCCTACGGGGGCGGGACGAACGTCAGCGACGCCCTGCAGGTGCCCGAGGCGGAGACCCGCATGGTGGTCTCGCTCGACATGCGGCGGATGGACGCGATCGAGTGGATCGACCCCGAGAACCAGACGGCCTGTGTCCAGGCCGGGATCCTCGGCGGCCGGCTGGAGGAGTTGCTCGCCGAGCAGGGGTTCACCAGCGGCCACGAGCCGGACAGCATGGAGCTGTCCACGCTGGGTGGCTGGATCGCCACCAACGCCTCGGGAATGAAGCGGAACCGGTACGGCAACATCGAGGACATCGTCGAGAACGTGACGCTGGTGACGCCGTCCGGCGTGGTCGAGAACCTGTACTGGACGCCGCGCCAGGCAGCAGGGGTCGAGGCCTACAAGGCGGCCTTCGGCAGCGAGGGGAACCTCGGTCTGGTGACCAGGGCCGTGCTGCGGATCCACCGGCTGCCGGAGGCCAAGCGGTACGGCTCGATGATCTTCGCCGACTGGAGGACCGGTGTCGCGTTCATGGCGGCGCTCAACCAGTCCGGCGCGAAGCCGGCCAGCATCCGGCTGGTCGACAACGTCCAGTTCCGGCTCGGCCAGGCGCTGAAGCCGGCGCCGTCGGATCGCAGGAAGGTGTTGACCAGCAAGCTGGAGAAGCTGGTGGTCACCCGGGTGAAGGGGTTCGACCCGCACCAGATGGTGGCCGCCACGATGGTGCTCGAGGGCAGCAAGGACGAGGTCGAGTACCAGTACAAGGTGGTGCTCGAGACCGCGAAGAAGTTCGGCGGCATCTCCGGAGGGGCCGGCAACGGCGAGCGGGGCTACATGCTCACCTACGCGATCGCCTACATCCGCGACCTGCTGGCCGACTACTACATCGTCGGGGAGACCTACGAGACCACCGTGCCGTGGAGCCGGATCCACGACGTCTGCGACGCGGTGAAGCGGGTGGCGGCGTCGGAGCACGAACGCCTCGGCTTCCCCGGCCGGCCCTTCACCTCCCCGCGGGTCACGCAGATGTACCACACCGGGGTGTGCATCTACTTCACCCACGGGCTGGTCCACAAGGGCGTCGAGGATGGTGACGAACGGTTCGCCGAGATGGAGAAGAACATCCGCGAGGCGATCATGGCCGCCGGCGGCTCGATCTCCCACCACCACGGGATCGGCAAGCTCCGTCGGCGGTTCATCGACAAGGTCGCCTCCCCGGAGAGCCAGGACGCCGTCCGCGCCCTCAAGCAGGGTGTCGACCCGCAGAACGTGTTCGGCGTCCGGAACAACATCTTCGCCGGGTAGCCGGACCGCCACATTCCGCCTCCCAGCGGGGCTGGCCGGAGGATATCTCCCACGTGCGGTCCTGGAGGCAGTTTCTGCCGTCCCACCGCGATGAGGGCGGCGCGGCGAGCCCTCGCCCCGATGCGATCATTCCTGCCATGAGCGAAGGGTCCTGGGTGGTCAGGCCGGCGACGACCGCCGACGCCGCGGCGTGCGCCGCGATCTACGAGCCGTATGTGCGCGAGACCGCGATCACCTTCGAGACCGAGCCGCCGACGCCTGACCAGCTGGCCGCCCGGATCGCCGACTTCGCCGCCACCCACGCCTGGATCGTCCTCGAGCGGGACGGCGAGGTGCTCGGCTACGCCTACGCCCACCGGCTCGGCGAGCGCGCCGCCTACGACTGGTCGTGCGAGACCAGCATCTACGTCGCCCCCGGCACCCGGGGGCTCGGGGTCGGCAGGACGCTCTACCGGGCCCTGCTGCCGATCCTGGCCGGGCGGGGCTACCGCAGGGCCTACGCCCTGATCGCGCTGCCCAACCCCGCCAGTGTCGCGATCCACGAGAGCTTCGGCTTCGAGACCGTCGGGGTACTCCGCAGGGTGGGCTGGAAGCTGGAGGCCTGGCACGACGTCGCCTGGATGCAGCGCGACCTGCTCGAGCCCGACGACGGCCGGCCGCCGGCCGCGATCGCCTGAGCCCTACCCGCGCGCGTTCGCCTCGGACCAGTCCAGCAGCGCCGCGGTGAACGCCGGGGTGAGCGAGGGGACGTGGCCGCCGCCGCCGATCGTCCACAACGCCACTTCCGAGCCGCTCGCACAGCCGGTCCAGCCCTGCCGGGTCAGGTCGTCGCCCGGGACGTCAGCGTCGGCGTCCAGTTCCGGACCGGGCTCGGGCCCGCCCGCGGGGCAGGCATCCAGCTCGCGCCACCGGCCGGTGGTCACGGCAGCCGAGGTGTACCCGGCATGGTTGATCTCGCCGCCCTCGATCCCGATGGTGTCGTCGGAGTCGCCGTGGACCTGCAGCACGCTCACCGGGACGGCAGGGGCGCACTCGCCGTCGACGTCCATCGCACCCGCCACGGAGGCGACGGCGGCCACCACGTCCGCCGCGTCGCAGGCCAGCCGAAGCGCCATGAACCCGCCGTTGGAGTGCCCGACCACGAACACCCTCCGCGGGTCCACCGCGTACCCCTGCCCCACCTTCTCGATCACCCCGGTGAGGTAGGCGACGTCGTCCACCCCGCTCCCGGAGAAGTCGCAGCAGGCGGCCGAGGCGTTCCAGAACCGCTCCCCCTGCGGGTTGGCGCTGCCCTCGGGAAGGGCGACCAGGATGCCCCGGGGATCGGCTGCGGCCAGCCCGAAGAAGTCGTAGGCCTCGGTGGCGTTCGAGGTGTAGCCGTGCAGCGCCACCACCAGCGCTGTCGGCCGGGTCCGGTCGTACCCGCTCGGGACGTGCAGCCCGAACGGTCGGTCACCGAGTTCGACGGTGCCGGTACTGCCCGGACGGATCGCCGGCTCGGGCACGGACGTTCCGGTGGGCGGGGCAGGCTGCCCGCACCCGACCAGGACCAGGGCGGCAGCCAGCGCCGCCACCAGCCGGGCCACACCGCTCATCGAGCCTCCTCGGATCGCCTCCAGTGTGCTCGCTCGCGCGGCCCCCGGACAGGGCCCGGTCGGGATCGACTGCCCCGGTGGCGCAGGCGCACCCATTGCGAGCCGGGTTCTGCTCAGTCGGTGACCTCGACGAAGCCGTGGGCGCCTCGCTCGGCGTCCACCAACACGTGGCTGACCACCGGATAGCGCCCCGCCTCGACGCACACACCCACGGCGACCCCCCCCAGCGCGCGCCGCAGCC
>JAVHXR010000370.1 GCA_031119515.1 Propionicimonas sp. | reverse complement strand
GCACCGGAATGCGGCCCGGCGAGGGCGGCAGCCAGGTATCCGGTGCCGCGTCCGGCGCCGCGGCCAGCGCGGGGCGGCGCGGCACGATCAATGTGAACACCGATCCCGCGCCGGGCGTGCTGCTCAGCGTCAAGAACATCTCCAAGACCTATACCACCCGCAAATCCACCTGGTTCACCTCCGGCAGTGCCAATGCCACCAAGGCGGTGGATGGCGTCACCGCCGTGAACAACCAGCTGGTGGTCAGCGCAAGCTAAGTACCTAAGTACCCGCCAGTCGCCAGCGGCCGCTGGCAGGCCAGTCGCCACGCGCCGCCGACGGCAGCCCACCGGGGCCCGCCACACCCCGGGCCGGGCCGCGCCAGGAGGGCGGATCCCGGATTCACCGGTTCGGCCGCGCGGGCGTGGGCCGAGGAGTAGCCTGCTGCCAAGACTCCAGCAAGCGGAGGGAAGCCGGTGGGAGTCCGGCACTGACGCGCAACCGTGAATCGACTCCGTCGAGAAGTCGGGATGCTTCGCTTGGTGGTTCAGCCCTGACCCGCTGTCGCGAAAGCACGGGAGACGGAGGTTCCGTCGTCCGTGTGCAGCAGAAGGATGACGACGATGACCGTGACCCAACCGGCACCGGTGGCCGAGAGCCCGCTGTCCGGCCGCCTCGATGTGCTCCTCCACTCCTGGCTCGCCGAGCGCGTCGCCACCGTGGACGCCGCCACCGCCCGCACCGACGAGGACCTGCTGCGACTGGTCCCCTGCCACTACCTCAGCCGCGACCTCGACACGGTCTCCGCCTCCGACATCACCGGCATCCTGGCCGGCCTCAGCGCAGGCTCGGCCTCGGACGGCTCCCTGCAGCACCACCGCGAGAGCCTCTCGGCCTTCTTCGCCTGGTGCGCCCGGTCCGGACTGATGGTCGCCACCCCGGCCGAGCCCGCCCCGGACGCCGCCGCCGCGCCCGCATTCCGTCCGTTCACCGCGGACGAGCTGGAGGAGGCCTGGGCGGAGTGGTCGGGCTTCTCACCCGTCCTGGCCGACGTGATGCTGGTGCTGGCCAGGACCGGGCTGCGCTGGAGCGAGGCCCGCACCATCACGGTCGCCGACACCGCCGCCGACGGCATCCGGGTGGACAAGACCGCCAGCGAGGGCGCCGAGCTCCGCCACCTCCCCGCGACCTACGTCCGGCACGTGCCGGTGGCACCCCGGATCCGCCCGATCGTGGAGCGCCTGGCCGCCGGCCGCGACGCGCAGGAGCTGCTGCTCACCACCAGCCTCGGCGCCCCGCTGCACCGCGGCGCGGTGCTGCGCCGGCTGCACTGGTCGGAGACCGGACGGGGCCGGCGCCTGCACGACCTGCGCCACACCGCCGCCTACCTCTGGCTCGAGGAGGGCGTGGATCCCGCCACCGTCCGCAGCTGGATGGGTCCCAGCCGGGTCGCCGCCTGACGACGGCGCACCAGCTCCGTGCGTGGAGACCCGGTCCCCACGCGCCACAGCCGCCCTCCATCGCCGACAGCCACCCTCCATCGCCGAGGGCCAGCGCCCGGGCGCTGGCCCTCGCCGACGACGGGGGTATGCCCCGCGCTCCGGCTCAGCGGACGTTCAACCCGCCCACCAGGACGCAACGGCGCCGGCGGGCGAAGCTGCGCGCCGAGGTCAGTCCCTCGCCAGTGGGGCCGGCGATCGTGAAGGTGCAGTAGCCCTCACCGCCGATCCCGATGCCGGCATAGGACGGCCCGTTCTTGACGAAGATCGTGGTCTGGATCCGCTTCGCCATCCGGGTCAGGGCGTTCACGTCCGAGGAGTGCATGATCGCGGTGTGCCGGTTGCCGTGCTCGGCGATGACGGCCAGGTCCATGCCCTCCTCAAGGTCCTTGACGCGCACGATCGGCAGCACCGGCATCATCAGCTCCACCCGCACGAACGGGTGGTCGAACGGCACCTCGGCGATGATCAGCCGGGTACCGGCCGGCGCCTCGACGCCGATCGCCTGCAGGATCACCGAGGCGTCCTTGCCGACCCAGGACGTGACCGCGTGGCGGCCGTCCACGACCAGGTCGGCGAGCCGTTCGATCTGGGCGGGGTCCCGCAGTTCGTACGCGCCGTTCTTCACCATCTCGAACTTCAGCAGGTCGGCGATGCTCGAGACCGCCAGCACCTCCTTCTCGGCGGTGCAGGGCAGGTTGTTGTCGAAGCTGGCGCCGTCCACGATGTCCCTGGCGGCCTTCTCGATGTTGGCGGTGGCGTCCACCAGCGCCGGCGGGTTGCCCGCCCCGGCGCCGATGGCCTTCTTTCCGCTGGACAGCACGGACTTCACCAGCCCGGGGCCACCGGTGGCGACCAGCAGCCGCACCAGCTTGTGCGCCATCATCGCGTTGGTGTTCTCCAGCGACGGCTCGGCCACCGTGACGATCAGGTTCGCCGGCGCCCCGGCCGCGACCAGGGCGGCGTTCAGCGTGCGGATCAGCCAGTGGCTCACCCGGGTCGCCCGCGGGTGGGGGCTGAACACGACGGCGTTGCCGGCGGCGAGCATGCCGATCGCGTTGTTGATGATCGTCTCGGTCGGGTTGGTGGTCGGGGTGATGGCCCCGATCACGCCGTAGGGCGAGATCTCGATGGTGGTCAGGCCGTCGTCGCCGGACCACGCCTCGGTGACCAGGTCCTCGGTGCCGGGAGTGAGTTCGGCGGCGGCGCGGTTCTTGGCGATCTTGTCGGCGACGTTGCCCATGCCGGTCTCCTCGACGGCGGCGCGGGCCATGTACTCCAGGTGCTCCGGCGCGAGCGCGACCTCCCGGATCACCCGGACGAAGCGCGCCCTGTCCTTCATCGAGCAGTCGAGGTAGCGGCGCCACGCGGCGTCCGCCGCGACGACCGCACTGTCCATGTCGGCGAAGATGCCGTCACCGGACGGAGTGGACGCACGCTCCCGGCTCGCCACCTCGCGCACCACGGCGGCGACGACGGAGCGGACGGTGTCGGGGTTGATCGTGGTCATGGTTACCTCGCCTCCTGCGCACTGGACAGTGCGTGCCGGACAATCTGGACGTCCTCGTCGACGGTGCCACCGGAGACCCCGATGCCACCGGCGATCCGGCCGTCGATGAAGATCGGGAGCCCCCCGCCGAAGACGACCACCCGGCCGTCGTTGGTGTGCTGGATCCCGTGCAGGTCGCCGGCCGGCCGCGACGGGTCGGCGAGCGCTGCGGTCGGCAGCTTGAACGCCGCCGAGGTGAAAGCCTTGTTGATCGCGATGTCGATGCTGCCGAGCAGCGAGTCGGCCATCCGGTGCAGCAGCATCAGGTTGCCGCCGGCGTCCACCCCCGCGAACACGATCGGGACGCCGAGTTCGGCGGCCTTCTCCTCCGCCGCCTCCGACATCGCCTTGAGCGTCGCCAGGTCGTAGCGGACGGGGCCCGCCGGTCCGCCGGAAGCTTCGTCACCGGCGATCGCGCGGACCACCTCGGTGCGAC
>JAVHXR010000369.1:3204-3483 GCA_031119515.1 Propionicimonas sp. | reverse complement strand
AGCTGGGGCTGGAGACCGTCCTGCTGTTCCAGGTGCTGATCTGCGTCCTGGCCAGCGCCGTCGGCGGCGTCTGGCCGGCCACCCTCGCCGCGCTGCTCGGCTTCGTGGCCGCGAACTACTTCTTCACCGAGCCGTACGGAAGCCTGCTGGTGCAGCGCCAGGGCCAGTTGTGGGACCTGCTGGCATTCCTCGCCGTCGCGGTCACGGTCGGCGTCATCGTCGAGGCCGGCGCCCGCGACCGCGCGGTCGCCGAGCGCGCCCGCCGGGACGCGGCCACGG
>JAVHXR010000369.1:0-3194 GCA_031119515.1 Propionicimonas sp. | reverse complement strand
GTCAGCGACCTGGGCCGGCGCGAGTACGGCGCCGACACCGTGGGGACGCTGCTCGCCGACGTCAGGGAGAGCCTCGGGATGGAGCAGGTGGCACTCCTGGGCGAGCACGGACGGGTGCTGGCCGCCGTCGGCGATCCGGACGCACCCCGGGTCTCCACCCGGATCCCGGCAGGACAGGACCTCGAGCTCGTGCTGTACGGACCGGAGCTGCTCGGCACCGACCCGCACCTGCGGCAGGCGCTCGGCGCCACCGCCGGCCGGCTGTGGCGCAGCCAGCTGCTCGCCGCCGAAGCCGCCAGGGCCGAGGAGCTCGACCGGATCGACCAGCTCAGGGCCAGCCTGCTCGCCGCGGTCGGGCACGACCTGCGCACTCCGCTCGCCGCCATCAAGGCGTCGGTCTCGACGCTGCGCCAGGAGGACATCGAGCTGGCCGAGGCCGACCAGCGCGAGCTGCTCGAGGCGATCGAGGCGAACGCGGACCGGCTCGGCCAGCTGATCGCGAACCTGCTCGACATGAGCCGCCTGCAGGCCGGCGCGCTGTCCGTCCGGCTGATCCCGGTCGCCGTCGAGGAGGTGCTGGCCGGCGCGCTGCGGGCCGGCGGAGAGCGGGTCCGGTTCGAGCTCGCCGACGACCTGCTGCTGGTGCTGGCCGATCCGGGGCTGCTGGAGCGGGTGTTCGAGAACCTGGTCGACAACGCCGAGCGGCACCTGCCCGAGGGCGGGACGGTCCTGATCCGCGGCCGGCGCAGCGGCGAGCGCGTGGTCGTCTCGGTGGTCGACAACGGCCCCGGCGTCCCGCCGGAACGGTTCGAGGCGATCTTCCGGCCGTTCCAGCACTTCGACGATCGCAGCGACGGCGGCGTCGGCCTCGGCCTGGCCATCGCCCGCGGCTTCGTCGAGGCGCAGGACGGCACCCTCACCCCCGCCCCCACAGCGGGGGGCGGCCTCACCATGACCGTCGAACTGGCGGTGGCGCCGTGAACCGGGTGCTGGTGGTCGAGGACGACGCCGCGCTGCGCCGGGCGCTCGCGATCACGCTGCGGTCCCGGGACTACGAGGTCGTCGCGGTAGCCGACGGCGGGTCGGCGCTGCGGGAGGCGGCGGCCGCGGCGATCGACCTCGTGATCCTCGACCTCGGCCTTCCCGACCTGGACGGGGTCGAGGTGATCCGGGCGCTGCGGGCGTGGTCGCAGGTCCCGATCATCGTGCTGTCGGCCCGCGACGCCCAGCAGCAGAAGGTGGACGCGCTCGACGCCGGGGCCGACGACTACGTCACCAAGCCGTTCGGGATGGGCGAGTTGCTGGCCCGGCTACGCGCCTCGCTGCGGCGCACGGAGTCCGCGCCGAATGCCGGCGGCACAGTCGAGACCGACGCGTTCACGGTCGACCTGGCCGCCGGCAGGGTCCGAAGGGCCGGGGTCGACGTCCGGCTGACGCCCACCGAGTGGCACCTGGTCGAGGCGCTGGTGCGCCGTCCCGGCATCCTGGTCACCGGCCACCAGTTGCTCGCCGAGGTGTGGGGGCCGAAGTACGAGCGGGAGACCAACTACCTGCGGGTCTACTTCGCCCAGATTCGGCGCAAGCTGGAGGACGACCCGAGCCATCCCCGCCATTTCATCACCGAGCCGGGCCTCGGCTACCGCTTCGAGCCGTGACGCCGGTCAGCGCGACCGCTGCGCCGCCGCGCTGAACTGGTCGGCCAGCAGGACGACGACCCGCAGCTGTTCGGCGCTCACCCGCACCAGGCTCGCCGCGGACGTGATCCGGAAGTGGCCCGTCGTCGCGTCCGGCAGGTCGACCGGGACCGCGGTGAACCGGTCGGTGGGCAGGCCGTCGGTCGCCACGTCGAGCACCAGGCCGGCGAGGTGGAGGCGTCCGTCGCGGTCGAGCACGGCGCTCTCGGACGCCGGCGGTCCGGGCACGAAGCCGACCGCCTCCACCCCGAGCACCCGGCGGATCCGGTCGGCGACGGCGTCGGCGGTGACGGTGCGGGAGGCGCCGGCGGCGGCCAGGTCGGCGATCGCCAGGACGCCCTCGATGTAGCCGGCGCGCTCGCTGGCCACCGCGCGCTGCCGTCCTCCCCACAGCGCGAGCTCGCTCACCGCGAGCCCCACCAGCAGCAGCAGGACCGCGAGCTGGAGGTCCTCGCTGTTGGCGATGTGGAGGTCGAGGTAGGGCGAGGTGAGGAAGAAGTCGAAGCCGGCGGCCCCGGCGAGACCCGCCAGGATGCCCGTCCAGCGGTCGCCGGTGGCGGCCGCCCCGACCACGAGGAGTACGAGCAGCAGCGCCGCCCCGGAGGGCGCGATCAGGCCGCCCAGCAGGTACACCAGCCCGCAGACGGCGAGCGGGGCGACCACGGCGAGGATGCGCAAGGCTCCCAGGTGGTTCGTGATCCAGGTTGCGGGCATGCCTCCAGCCAACCACCGCGGCGGGGTTGCGGCGCCGGCCCACTCGTCAGGATCGCGTCAAGACGTGTCCGGACCAGAGGTTGTCCCGCTCTCCGACCGGGCAGATCGCAGCCAGCTTGGGAGAAACGGTCTGACCAACTCCCGCAGTCGTCCTATGCTCGGAGGCGGGGGGATGCCGGACCAGAGCGAACCGAGGATGGAGGTGTTCCCCCTGACCAGCCGTCGAGCCGCCGTCGTCGCGGGGATCGCCGCGCTCGGGATCGTCGGCGCCGGGGTGGTGCTCGCGCTGGCGCAGGACCCCGGCGGGCCCGGCGCCGTCCTGCTGCCCACCCCGGCGTGCCAGCCGCAGGACTCGCCCATCCAGGTCAGGCTGGAGCCGCCGGGCTTCACCGGGGACGCGGCGCTGCCGTGGCAGACCCGGGCCGTCACGCTGAGCGGTATCGCGCCCGGCTGCGTGGGCCACCGCTACCAACTGGCGGTCGCGGACCCGTCCGGCTGGCGCCCGGTGCGGCTCGGGAGGATCTCCGCGACCACGGTCTCGATACCGCTGCCGGGGCTCGGCGCCGATGCGACCCAGCGGGTGGCGATCGCGATCCTCGACCCTGACGACGGGTCGACCCTGGGCTGACACCGCGGTCGCGCGGGCCGCCCGAGCGGGTCTCCTGAGACAAAGTTGGGACCAATCTGAGGAAACCCTTGCCTTCGGGGCACCGGGTTAGGCAATATTACCCCTGTGCCTGCGTAGCAGGACCGCGAATCCCCTGCCTAATCCCCCCAGGCAGGGGG
>JAVHXR010000368.1 GCA_031119515.1 Propionicimonas sp. | reverse complement strand
CCCTGATGCACCGCACCGGGCGGTACGCGATCCGGACGCCGCAGGGCAGCCAGCCGATCGCCGTCCCGGACGACGAGGGGTTCGCCAAGGGCACCTCGACGACCGCCGTCCCCGGCGACGACGAGGAGCTCTACCTGCACGACGCCGTGCTCTCGTGGGCCGGCTGGAGCCTGGTCGCAAAACGGCCCGGCCAGACCGTCAGCCCGGAGGAGGAGATCGGCGCCCCGGCGGAGTCGACCGACCCCGGGGTGCCGCTGGTGACGTCGTTCAAGCCGGTGCCCGGCACCCTGACCAGGCTGCGGTACGGCGGTGACTACAGCTTCCGGGTGCGGGTCGTCGACCTCGCCGGGAACAGCGTGGACCCGGCCCTGATCGGCGACCAGCGGGCGAGCGTCCCGCAGCCGTTCTGGCGCTGGGAGCCGGTGCCGTCCCCGGTGGTCACGCCACGACGCGGGTTCGGCGAGGGCGAGTCCCAGCTCAGGATGGTGATTCGCAGCACCCTCGGGGTGCCGGTGCCCGACTACCTCGCGCTCCCGCGGATCATCGGGCTGCCCGGCCACGACACCCTCGACACCGCCTACCTCGACCACGACGACCGCTGGCTGTCGGCACCGAAGTCGTCCCAGCAGCAGGCCGAGTTCCACGGGGTCTTCGACGACGCGATCGGCAAGGGGCTGCCGGGGGCCGCCGTCGAGGCTGCGTTCCAGCTCGCCAGCCGCGAGGCTGGGGCGCTGGCGGAGGTGGAGCCGGCAGCTACCCTCGAGCTCCCGTACCTGCCGGACGTCAGCGGGCGCGGCGTGGCCTTCACCACCTTGCCGTTCGACCCGGGCGGGACGCCGACCCGCCGCATCGAATGGCCGGCCGACGACCCGGTCGGCAGGCCGTGGTGGGACCGGCAGCCGCTGCGGATTCGGATCGTCGAGGGTCCGGCGGACGCCCCGGTGACTCCTGCCGGTGCGACTCCTGCGCCGCTGTGGGATCCCGGCGACCGGCTGCTCACCGTGTTCCTCCCCCAGGCCGAGGTGGTCGACCTGCGGCTGAGTTCGGCGATCGCGCCCGGCGACCTGTCGATCCAGGGCCTCTACGGCCGGATCCACTCCAGCCTCACCGCCGCCGCCCGCCAGGCTGCGGAGCAGAGCCGGATGTGGGTGTTCACCCCCTGGCAGACGCTGACCCTGGTGCACGCCGTCGAGAAGCCGCTGCTCCCGCCGGTTGTCGACGTGCCGCCGGCCGGGATGCAACGCAAGGCGGGCGAGACGTTCTGCGCCCTGGTCGGGTCGATCGACCTGCACGCCCGCAGCACAGGCCGGGTGGACGTCGAGGCCACCTGGACAGAACAGGTCGACGACCTCGCCGAGGACCTGCCGGCCGACGGGGTGAACGGGCTGCCGGTCCGACCCGGCCACGGCCACGTCGGCGAGATCAACCACCTCCACCGGGTCGAGGACGACTGCCTGGTCGGCCGGGACGACCAGCCGACCCCGGTGGGAAAGGGCTCCGTCCACCTGCTCCGGCACGAGTTCGGCGACACCAGGCACCGGGTGGTCACCTACCAGGCCACCGCCACCACCCGCTTCCGGGAGTACTTCCCGCCCGAGGTGCAGCAGGCGAGGGATCCGGTCACCGGTGATCTCCTCATCACCCACGCCGGGCCGGCGGTGCAGCGCAGCGTCCCGAGTTCCCGCCGTCCCGATCCGCCGGAGGTGGAGTACATCGTGCCGACCTTCGGCTGGACCCAGGCGGTCCAGCCCGTGCTGCAGCGCGGGACGCCGGGCCTGCGCGCGGTCCGCACCATCAGGACGCGGCTGGGCGGCGGGCTGCGGGTGTACCTCAAGCGCGGCTGGTACTCCTCCGGCGACGGCGAGCTGCTCGGCGTCGTGCTCGCCGACCAGCCCTGGTTGAGCTGGCCGCTGGATCTCAGGGCCGGCCTGGACGTCCCCGCCGCGCTCCGGCTGGCCGCCGACGCCGCCGCCGAGCGGCTGTTCGAGCGGAACGCGTTGGTGTCGCGCGGCGGCGGGCGGCTCGGCGCTTCCGAGCGGCTGCTGCGAGCCGCCGGGCTGGGTGCCGCGGACCTCGCCGGGCAGGACGGACGGGCCGGACAGGTCGAGCTGGCCCACCGCCTGGCGCTCGGCCTGGCCGGTATCGAGGATGCCCTCGGCGGCCAGCTCGGGCTGCTGTTCGCCACCGGCATCGACCCGGCGCAGCTGGTGACGCACTTCGGCGCCGATCCGATCTGGGGCTCCGCCCTTCCGGCAGCCGGGCCGTTCATCCACCAGTTCCCGCGCCGCAGCGCGGTCGGTACCGGGCTGTCGCTCGCCGAGACCAGCAAGGCCCCGGTGACAGTGGTCGGTCACACCCCCCGCTTCGACCCCGGTCGTGGACTGTGGTACTGCGACATCGACGTCTCCGCCGGACTGTCCTACACACCGTTCATCCGGCTCGCGCTGGCGCGCTACCAGCCGGCCTCGATCCCTGGTGCCCACCTCTCGCGGGTGGTGGTCGCCGACTTCGCCCAGCTCGTGCCGCAACGCACCGCCAGCTACACCCGCGGCGCGGGATGGGTGTCGGTGTCGGTCGCCGGCCCGGCCGGCTACAGCGAGGCGGCCCGGGCGCTGCTCGGCGACCCCACGACGGAGTACGGCCTCCGGCTCAGCCGGCGGGTGACCGTCCAGCTGCAGCGCCGAGGCGTGGCGTCCGATCCCGACCTGGACTGGATCGCCGAAGGCGACGAGCTCGAGCTGGACGTGGACGTCTCCCGCGGCCTGGGCGACATCCGCTGGAGTGGCCGGGCAGCGGTTCCCGACCCCGGTGCCGGCCAGGTGTCGCGCCTGATGGTGCGCGAGTACGAACGGCTGGAGAGCGATCCCGACGACGACGACCCGTTCGGGTCGGTGGTCACCGTCACCCACGGGCCGGTCGAGTTCCCGACCACCCGCCACCTGCGGGAACGACTGGTGTACGCCGACGCCCTCGACCTCGGCTGAGCCGCCGGGTGCGCTAGCGTCGGGGGAGGGCTCGGACGAGGGGATGGCGGTGGCGGAGGACTACCTGGCGGTCAACCGCGCGAACTGGGACGCCCGGGTGGCTCCCCACCTGGCCGCCGGGTACGGCATCGACCGGCTGCTCGCGGATCCGGGGGCGCTGTCGGACGTGGTGCGCTTCGACCTGCCCCGCCTGGGTGACCTGACCGGCCTCGACGTCGTCCACCTGCAGTGCCACCTGGGCACAGACACCCTGAGCCTCGCCCGGCTGGGTGGTCGGGTCACCGGCCTGGACCTGTCCGGGGCGTCGGTGGCGGCTGCCCGCGACCTCGCCGGGCGCGCCGGGGCCGCCATCGACTACGTCCAGGCCGACGTCTACGGCGCCGTGGACGCGCTCGGCGGCGCCCGGTTCGACCTCGTCTACACCGGCATCGGCGCGCTGTGCTGGCTGCCGAGCATCCGGCGCTGGGCCGAGACCGTCGCCGGATGCTCGGCAGCCAGCAC
>JAVHXR010000028.1:13368-14054 GCA_031119515.1 Propionicimonas sp. | reverse complement strand
GTACCGCCAGAGCCTCAACATCCGGACACCGAATGTGATGTCACTGGTCGGCAAGCTGTCGGGTGGCAACCAGCAGAAGGTGGTGCTCAGCAAGTGGCTGTTCACCGAGCCCGACGTGCTGATCCTCGACGAACCGACCCGCGGCATCGACGTCGGCGCGAAGTACGAGATCTACACCATCATCAACCGCATGGTGGCCGCCGGCAAGGCAGTCATCGTGATCTCCTCCGAGCTACCCGAACTCCTCGGGATCTGCGACCGGATCTACACCCTCGCCTACGGCCGGATGACCGGCGAGGTCCCGGTCGCCGAGGCGACCCAGGAACGGCTGATGCAGCTGATGACCCTGGAACGGGGCAAGCCCAACCCGGCTGCACGCAACGGCGGCCAGCCTCAGCCGGTCGGCGTCGCCCCGGCCGCCGACAACGACATGAAAGGACAGGCGCGATGACCGCCCCTGTGACCACACCAACGCCCGCGAAGGCCCCCGTCACCGCCGGCATCAGGGACATGCTGTCGCGGAACATGCGGCAGAGCGGCATCCTGATCGCCTTCACCGTCGTCTTCCTGGCGGCGGCGATCGCCAACCCGAACTTCCTCTCGCCGGGCAACATCACGAACATCGTCCTGCAGTACTCCTACATCCTGATCCTCGCCGTCGGCATGGTGATCGTCATCATCGCGGG
>JAVHXR010000028.1:4097-13358 GCA_031119515.1 Propionicimonas sp. | reverse complement strand
ACGTGTTCGATGAAGGAGGGCATGCGGCAGGCTCCAGAGCGACCAGGCCGAGCGCGGCACGTCCCGCAGCTAGCGGCCACCAACTGCGGACGCCCGGCGAGTGATCGTGACACACATCTCGCTGTCGCCGTTCGGCGGGGTGTACTACGAGATCGCGAACGGATTCCAGAACGGGCTCTTCGGCGGCTACGGCATCGACGTGTTCACCCTCGTCGTCTTCGGCATCGGCACGGTGGCCTACGCCTACGTGCAGTGGCGCACCCGCCAGGGCCGGATCGCGTACCAGCAAACCGTCGAGACGATGCCGATCTTCATCACCAAGCTCCTCGTGATGGGCGCGATCATCATGTGGCTCGGCTGGCAGTTCGCCTCCCACCGCGGCCTGCCGAACGTGCTCGTGCTCGTCCTGGCGCTGTTCGTGATCTACACCGTGGTCAGCCAGCGCTCGGTGTTCGGCCGGCACATCTACGCCATCGGCGGCAACCTCAACGCCGCCCAGCTGTCGGGCGTGCGGGTCCGCCGGGTGAACTTCTGGATCTTCGTCAACATGGGCGTGCTCGCGTCGGTGGCAGGCGTGGTCTACTCCTCGCGGATGAACGCGGCCCAGCCCGGGGCCGGCAACATGTTCGAACTCGACGCGATCGCGGCCTGTTTCATCGGCGGCGCGTCCACCACCGGCGGCATCGGCCGGGTCGGCGGTGCGATGATCGGCGGCCTGCTGATGGCTGTAATCAGCAACATCATGTCGCTGCTCGGCCTGCCGATGCAGCTGCAGTCGGTGGTCAAGGGCATCGTCCTGCTGCTGGCCGTCGCCTTCGACCTGTGGAACCGCCGTCGGGCGGAGGCCACCGCGTAGGGAGGTGCGCCCGCCTCCCCGGTGCCGATCGGTGCCTGGGAGGCGGGCGCTGCCATGTCCGCAGACGCGGGCGGACCGAAACCGGCCGGACCGGCCGGGCGGGTGCCACCGCACCACCGGTCCGGGCGGAGCCGGGGTGGGAAGGCTAGGCGGGGTTGATCCGCAGCGAGCTCAGGCTGGCGCCCGACGGCAGGTCGACAGCCAGCCGGACGGCGCGGGCGACGTCCTCGGCGGCCAGGTAGTCCGGCGCGTGGTAGCTCGCCCCCTCGGCGGCGCGGAGCTGGGCCTGCATGTCGGTGGCCGTGCGGCCGGGGTGGACGGTGGTGACCTTCACCTGCCCGGCCTCGTCGGCGCGCAACGCGTCCGCCAGCGCGGTGAGGGCGAACTTGCTGGCGGCGTACACCGCCATCCCGCGGCCGGCGTTCAACCCCGCGCCGGAGTTGATGAAGACGACCAGGCCGTGCGTGGCGCGCAGCGCCGGGAGCAGCAGCCGGGTGAGCGTCGCCGGGGCGATCACGTTGACCTCGAGGACGTCCCGCCACTGCCCGGTCGTCGAATCTGCGAACGGGCCGTAGTGGGAGAGGATCCCGGCCGAGTGCACCAGCACGTCGAGCCGGTCGATCCTCGCGGTCGCTTCCGCCACGGCGGTCTCGTCGGTGAGGTCGGCGAGGAGCGGGGCGGCGTCCGGGAGGGACGCGACCACCTCGGCGACGGCGACGGCGTCCCGTCCGCCGACCAGGACATGGTGGGTGTCTCCCAGGGCGGTGGCGATCGCGCGGCCGATGCCGCGGCTGGCGCCGGTGACCAGCGCCATCGGCCGGCTCATCCGAACACCGCGATCCCGACCGGAACCACCCACAGCACCGCCAGCACCTGAAGCATGCGGTCGCTCATCACGATGTCCTCCGGTTCACCGGCGTCTCCCTGGTCGATCTTCATGGCGTAGCGAAGGATGGCGAGGGTGAACGGGGCGATCGAGATCGCCGTCCACGGCACCCCCCACAGCTGGGGCGGGCGGCCGGCGTCGAAGGCCCACAGGCTGTAGGCCATGATCACCACGCCGCTGGACACCGACCAGACCAGCCGCAGATAGGTGTCGGTGTAGCGCTCGAGCGACGCCCTCGTACCGGCGTCACTGCCGAGGTCGCGCAGCTCCGAGTACCGCTTGCCAGCCACCATGAACAGCGAGCCGAACGAGGCGACCAGCAGGAACCACTGGCTCAGCGCGATGCCGGACGCGACGCCGCCGGCGATCGCGCGGAGCAGGAAGCCGGCGGCCACCATCGCGAGGTCGATGATCGGCTGGTGCTTCCAGAACAGCGAGTAGCCGACCTGCAGCAGCAGGTAGACCACCAGCGTGACGCCGAGCGCGGGCGACACCCAGAACCCGACGGCGAGGGATGCGGCCACGCAGATCGCCGCCAGGATGTAGGCGGTCGGGATCGAGAGCTCGCCGGCGGCGATCGGGCGCAGTCGCTTGCGTGGGTGGAGCCGGTCCGCCTCGACGTCGCGGATGTCGTTGAAGAGGTAGATGCTGGCGCTCATCAGCGCGAAGGCCGCGAACGCCCACAACGACGCGACCGCGATGGCTGGCTCGAAGAGCCGGCCGGCGGCGAGCGGGGCGGCGAAGACCAGGATGTTCTTCACCCACTGCTTGGGGCGCATGGCTCGTAGCCACGCCGGCAGGAGCGGGCGGCTGGGCGCGGAGACGGGCAGGTTTTCGGTCGACATCGAGGCTCAAGCTTAGTGGCCAGCGCCGGTGACGCTCCGCGCTGGTCGCCCGGCCCCGCCTGGTCGTCGTCAGCTCGGGCTGGGGCCTGTCTGGCACCTCGCCGGGTCCGTCCCTGCGAACCGGTTTGGGAACCGTCCCCGTGAGTCGGTTTGGGGACGGTTCCGGTGAGTCGGTTGGGGAACCGTCCCCGTGAGTCGGTTTGGGAACCGTCCCCGTGAGTCGGTTGGGGAACCGTCCCCGTGAGTCGGGTTGGGAACCGTCCCCGTGAGTCAGGGGGTGGGGCGCCAGAGCGTGTGCCAGGCGACGCCCAGCTCCGCGAGCATGGTGCGCAGCAGCGGCAGGCTGATCCCGACGACGTTGTGCGGGTCGCCCTCGATCCCGGTCACGTAGGCGCCGCCGAGACCGTCGAGGGTGAACGCCCCGGCGACCTCGACCGGCTCGCCGGTCGCGACGTAGGCGGCGATCTCGGCATCGGCCAGGTCGGCGAAGTGGACGGTCGTGCTGGCGACCCGGGTGAGGTCGGCCTCGGCCCCGTCCCGGCGGAGCAGGACGTGGTGTCCGGTCCGCAGCACGCCGGTGCGGCCGCGCAGCCGTTGCCAGCGGCGGGTCGCCTGGCCGGCATCCGCCGGCTTGCCGTGGATCTCGCCCTCGAAGTCGAGGACGGAGTCGCAGCCGATCACCACCAGGTCACCCGCCGGCAGCCGGTCGGCGATCACCCCGACCTTGGCCCGCGCCAGCGCCGCGACCAGGCGGGACGGATCCGCCTCCGTGATCGAGTCCTCGTCGAACCCCGACACCACCACCTCGGGGTCGACACCGGCAGAACGAAGGGTCGCCAGTCGTGCCGGAGACCGGGAGGCGAGGACGACCTTCAGTCCGCTCACCGCCCGAGGATCTGGCCGAGCAGGCCGCCCAGGATGTCGCCGGACCCCTGCGTACGCTGCTGCCCGCCCGCCGGCCAGGCGTCCCCCGAGGCCACACCGCCCGAGCCATCGAGCGCCCCGCCCAGGATCTGGCCGAGAAGGTCTTCCAGCCCTCCGCCGGTCGCCGTGCCCGGGGCGCCGCCCAGCATCCCGCCGAGCAGGTCGCCGAGGCCGCCGTCGCCGCCGGCCTGCCCCGAGCCGCTGCCGAGGACGCGGCGGGCCAGCCAGTTCATCACGATCGGAGCGAGGATCGGGAGCAGCTTCGCGAGCAGGTCGCCGCCCTGGCCGGCTACGCCCTCCAGTCGCCGGGGGTCGTCGGCGAACATGTGGTCGAGGATCCGGCGGCCGTCCTCGGTGTCGATCGCGTCGAGGTCGGTGAGCTCTCCGGTGTGCTGCCCGAGCGCCCCGAGCAGGCTCTGCCGGCCGTCCTGGTCGCCGGTGTTGGCCTGCAGGCTGCCCAGCAGGGTCGGGATGGCGGCCGCGGCGGCCTGCCGCGCGCTCTCCTCGTCCGTGCCGAGCTGGGCGGCGAGCGCCCTGAGGTCGATCCCGCCGAGGATCTCGTCGACCGCGTCCTGGCTCATGGCGTGTCCTTTCTCATCGTCTGAAGCTGGAGCGCCAGGCCTCGTGGCCCGGGACGAGCGGGGTCCGCACGGTGTGCCAGTACGACCGCCAACCGCCGGCAAGGGTGCCGGCGGCCGGTGCGTGCGGGTCGGGTCGACCGCGGCGCAGCGCGACCAGGACGGCGGTGACCGCGGCGAGTTCGGCATCGGTCGGGTGCCCCGCCGTCACCTCCCACCGGTCGCTGTTGTCGCCGGTCACAGCGGGATGTTCCCGTGCTTCTTCGGCGGCAACTGCTGCCGCTTGGTACGCAGCAGCCGCAGCACCCGGATCACCTGGGCCCTGGTCTCGTGGGGGAAGATCACCTTGTCGACGTAGCCGCGCTCGGCGGCCACGTAGGGATTGGCGAGTTCGTCGTTGTACTCGTCGATCAGCTCGGTGCGGCGCGCGGCCGGATCCTCGGCGTCGGCGAGTTCCCGGCGGTACAGGATGTTGACCGCGCCCTCCGCTCCCATCACCGCGATCTGGGCGGTCGGCCAGGCCAGGTTGACGTCGGCACCCAGCGGCTTGGACGCCATCACGCAGTACGCGCCTCCGTACGCCTTCCGGGTGATCACGGTCACCAGCGGGACGGTCGCCTCGGCGTAGGCGTAGATCAGCTTCGCCCCCCGGTGGATGATGCCGTCCCACTCCTGCTCGGTGCCGGGCAGGAAGCCGGGGACGTCCACGAAAGTCAGGATCGGGATGTTGAAGGCGTCACAGGTCCGGACGAACCGAGCCGCCTTCTCCGAGGCCTTGATGTCGAGGCAGCCGGCATACACCAGCGGCTGGTTGGCGACCACGCCGATCGCCCGGCCCTCCACCCGTCCGAACCCGCAGACGATGTTCGGGGCGAACAACTGGTGCACCTCGAGGAACTCGTCGTCGTCCAGGACGCGCCGGATCACCTCGTGCATGTCGTAGGGCTGGTTGGGGGAGTCCGGGATGATCGTGTCGAGCACCCGGTCGTGGTCGGTGAAGGTCAGGTCGGCCTCGACCTCGTCGAAGACCGGAGGGTCCTCGAGGTTGTTCTGGGGCAGGTAGGTGAGCAGCTCGCGGACGAACTCGATGGCGTCCGCCTCGTCGGCGGCCAGGTAGTGGGAGTTGCCGGACCTGGTGGAGTGGGTGCGTCCGCCGCCGAGCTCCTCCATCGTGACGTCCTCGCCGGTGACCGTCTTGATCACGGCCGGGCCGGTGATGAACATCTGCGAGGTCTGGTCGACCATCACGACGAAGTCTGTCAGCGCCGGGGAGTAGACGTGGCCGCCGGCGGCGGCCCCCATGATGAGCGAGATCTGGGGGATGACGCCGGAGGCGAGGGTGTTGCGCCGGAAGATCTGGGAGTACAGGTCGAGCGAGACCACGCCCTCCTGGATCCGGGCGCCGCCGCCCTCGTTGATGCCGATGATCGGGCAGCCGGTCTTGATGGCGAAGTCGATGATCTTGACGATCTTCTCGCCGTAGACCTCGCCGAGGGCGCCGCCGAACAGCGTCACGTCCTGGCTGAAGACGCAGACCGGGCGGCCGTGGATGGCGCCGACGCCGGTCACCACGCCGTCGGTATAGGGACGCCGGTCGGCCATCCCGAAGGCCTGCGAGCGGTGGCGGGAGAACCTGTCGAACTCGGCGAAGCTGCCCTCGTCCAGCAGCGCGAGGACGCGTTCGCGGGCGGTCATCTTCCCCTGCGCGTGCACCTTCTCGACGGCGGCAGCCGAACCGGGATTGAACGCCTCATCACGACGGGCCGAGAGGTCTGCCAGCTTCCCCGCTGTGGTGTGGATGTCGATCCCCATGTGCCGACGATAGAGGGGATCGGCGCACGCGGCATAGGGTGTGCGTCCGTGGACCCACTCGTTGACGAAGGCTGGCTGGCGCGCGAACTGGGCACCCGGCGCTGGACCCAGGTGAGGACGGTGGCCGAGTCCGGTTCGACCAACGCCGACCTCGCCGCGCTCGCCCGAGCCGGCGCGCCGTCCGGCCTGGTCCTGGTGGCAGACCACCAGACCGCCGGGCGCGGACGGTTCGCGCGGGTCTGGACCGCGCCGCCGGGTGCGTCGCTCGCGGTCTCCGTGCTGCTGCGACCGCCGGCGGTGCCGGCCCAGCGGTGGCTGTGGCTTCCGCTGCTGGCCGGGTTGGCGGTGGTGGACGGGCTACGCGCGGCCGGTGGTGTGGATGCCCGGCTGAAGTGGCCGAACGACGTGCTGATCGGGGGTCGCAAGGTGTGCGGCATCCTCGCCGAGCGGGTCGAGTCCGCCGAGCCGGCGGCGGTGGTCGGGATGGGGATCAACACCCTGCTGGCCGAGGCAGACCTGCCGGTCCCGACCGCCACCTCGCTGGCGATCGAGGGCTCGACGGCCTCCCCGGCAGAAGTGGCGAGGGCGGTCCTGCTCGCCTTCGACGCCTGGTACGGCCGGTGGCTGGCTGGGGAGGACCTGCGGGAGGCGTACGCCGCCGCCTGCGACACGGTGGGGCGGACCGTCCGGGTCGAGCTGTCGCCTGGCGACGCCCCCGAGGGCGCAGCGGTCGGGGTGGACGCCGAAGGCCGGCTGCTGGTCCGCACCGCGTCCGGGACGCGCGCCTTCTCCGCGGGGGACGTCTGGCACCTGCGCTGATGCCGTAGGCGCGATGTGGAACGATGGACGGCGTGGGTCTGCCAGCCAAGTTCCTCGGTGCCGACGAGGTCGAGGTGCTGCACCTGCGCACCCACGGCAAGGCGCTGGTGGCCCCCACCCTCGTGCTGCTGGTCGTGGCGGTCGCCTCCGGCATCGGGCTGGCGGCGATCCCGCCGTCCTGGCAGCCGTGGGCCGGGTGGGCAGAGTTCGCGCTGGCGGGCATCGTCCTGCTCGCGTGGGTGGTCGTGCCCTACCTGCGCTGGCTGACCACCACCTACACGCTCACGAACCGCAGGATCATCACCCGCCGCGGGATCATCCACAAGACCGGCCACGACCTCCCGCTGAGCCGGATCAACAACGTGTCCTACGCCCGCAGCCTGCTGGACCGGATGCTGGGCTGCGGGACGCTGGTCCTGACCACGGCCGCGGAGGCGCCGGTGGAGCTGGACGACATCCCCGACGTCGAGCGGGTGCACGTCCTGATGACCGAGTTGCTCTTCGCCCAGGACACCCTGGAGCGCCAGTTGCCGCCGGACGCGGGCGAGTGACGGCCACCGAGGGGTCCGGCCGGCTGCCGCTGGGGACCCAGTTGCTGAGGTTCGTCGTCACCGGCGGGCTTTCCGCGGTCGTGGACTACGGGCTGCTCGTCGCCCTGATGGCGTGGGGGCTCGACCACAACCTGGCGAAGGCGCTGTCCTTCGTCGCCGGCACCACGACCGCCTACCTGATCAACCGGCGTTGGACCTTCCAGGCCGGTCCGAGCAAGCGCCGGTTCGCCGCCGTGGTGGCGCTCTACGCGCTCACCTTCGCCGTCCAGGTGGGGTTGTTCGCCGTCCTCTACCCGTGGCTGCTGGGGCTGACCGGCAGTGTTCTGGCCGCCCAGACGGTCGGCTTCGTGATCGCCCAGGGGGTGGCGACGACGGTCAACTTCGTGGTGCAGCGGACGCTGATCTTCCGCTGACCCCGCCGATCGAGGGCCGGCCCGGGTCGTCGAGGGCCAGCCTGGGGCAGCCGACCGCCGACAACGGCGACATCGTCGCGGCCCTGCTCGGCGACGAGGCCACGGTCGTCGAGGGCCACGCCCCAGGGGCTGGCTGTCGGTGAGGAGGGCTGGCTGTCGGTGGTGAGAGCCGGCTGTCGGTGAGCGGGGCAGGCAGCGCCCATGGCGGCGGCGGGCCGGCCCGGGTGCCGGGTGGGGCTACAGGAGGGTCATCTCCTGGGGCTCGACGAGCACCCCGGAAGCGGTCGGCAGGTCGCTCGGCATCACCCGGTAGACCCGCTGGCCCCGGGCCTCGGCGACGAAGTTGGTCGGCACCCCGTCGATGTAGTGGACGGCGGCACCGTCGTCGGCGGCATAGCCGGCCGGAAGCTCCCCGGTGGCGACGGCATCGGTGTAGACCGGCGCGCGCTCGGCCTCGCCGTCGAAGTGCGGGCAGAAGCTGCCGCGAACGAGGCCGAGGCCACCGTGCCACGGACGGACGTCGCCGAAGGAGTCGGTGATGCAGCCCTCGTACCAGCAGTTGCCGCCGGCGGAGATCCCGGCCAGCACCACGTCACCCCTGGCCGCGAGCGCGCGGACCGCCTGCGAGACGCCGTGCACGTCCCACAGCGCCACCAGGTTCACGGTGTGGCCGCCGCCCACCAGCAGGACGTCCGCCTCTGCCAGCCGCGCCACCGAGCGGGCCGACCCGCCGTCCCACAGGCTCAGCACCATCGTCCGCACGCCCAGGGTGCCGTAGGCGAGCAGGAACCGGTTGATGTACTGCGGGTCATCGGCCGAGGCGGTGGGTGCGAAGCAGACCAGCGGCGCCTGCTTGCCGGACAACTCCAGCAGGTACCGGTCGAGGTTCGTCGGGGCGCCGAACTGCGACATCGAGAAGCCGCCGCCCCCCATGGCGACGATGTGGGTGGTCATGCGCCCATCTTCGCAGAGCGGTGCCGCCGGGGCAGCGAACCCGGGCGACCCCCGGCCCCGCCCGAGGCCCGGACCAGCGCCGCAGGCATCCACCCTCGAGACCGGGTGCGTCCGCCCGTCGTGGGCGCGGCCGGGGCCGCCCGGCCGGTGACCAGTACGCTGGCGCCCGTGATTCCCACCATCGGCATCATCGGCGGCGGCCAGCTGGCCCGGATGATGCATGCCGCCGGGATCGGCCTCGGCCTCCGGGTGAGGCTGCTGGCCGAGGGGCCGGACGTCTCCGCCGCCCAGGTCGTGCACGACGTCACCGTCGGCGACTACACCGATCCCGGCACCGTCCTCGGCTTCGCCGCCGGCTGCGACGTGGTGACGTTCGACCACGAGCACGTCCCGGCGCCGATCCTGCACGAACTGGTGGCGCGCGGCGTGGCCGTCCGTCCAGGACCGGACGCCCTGCTGCACGCCCAGGACAAGGTGGTGATGCGGGACCGGCTGAGCGAGCTCGGGATCCCGTGCCCCGCCTACCAGGTGGTCCAGTCCGCCGCAGAGCTGGTCGCGTTCGCCGAGCGGACCGGGTGGCCGGTGATCGCCAAGACCTCCCGCGGCGGCTATGACGGCAAGGG